>JBJKPO010000316.1:0-20089 GCA_046706235.1 Bacillota bacterium
CGCGACGGCCCTACGTTTCTCAAGCCCTCTCACCTAAGAATCACCCTTTTTTATATATTACAATATTACAAATTAAAAATTACAGATTGCATAATAAATTCCACTGCAACGAATGATACGGCTTTTAACTGTCAACTGTAAACTATAAACTCGCAAATCATTATTCGCGACTACTCTCAACTGAATTTATTCATACCTCAGGCATTCGACCGGTTGCACCGCGGCGGCCTTTCTGGCCGGATAAACCCCAAAACCGATTCCAACCAACAACATAAAGCCAATCCCGGAAAGCACTACCCACCAAGTGACGCTCACCGGCATACCGGCAAAGATAGCCACGTTTCTAGCGCCGATAATTCCCAAAAGCAGCCCGGCCAAACCGCCGATAACCGCCACCATGATCGATTCACATAGAAACTGGTTCATAATTTCACTGCTTTTAGCTCCGATTGCCTTCCGGATTCCGATTTCCCTGATTCGTTCCATCACATTCACCAGCATAATATTCATAATACCGATTCCGCCGACTAATAAACACAGAGCGGCCACGCTGCACAGAGCGATGGTAACCGTTACCGCCAGTTTTTTCTGCTGCTCGGCGAATTCATCCAGGGTTTTTAATACGTATTCGGTGTTCCGCCCCTTGCGAAATTTAAGAATGCTCGCGATCCTTCCTTTTAATAACTTCATTTCCTGTTCGGGTTCATACGCTTTCCCGTATCGTAAAAAGATTAGATCATAATCATACTGATGAAAAATGTTTTGGGCGGTAGTAAGCGGGGTAAAAATAGTTCCCTCCTCATTGTTCCCCCCAAATACACTGGGAATCAATTGGGGTTCCAAGCAGCCCACAATTTCAAAAACAGTTTCGTTAATCACCAGTTTCTGCTCCAAATAGTCTCCGGCCGGGAAAAACCTTTTTTGAATCCCGGCGGTAATCACGCAAACCCGGCGCTGATTCAAAATATCCTGAACATCGATAAACCGCCCCTTTTCGATCTTACGGTTGCGGATGATCAGGAAGTTAGGGTCGGTCCCGTAAATATCGGTCTGCATTTGCCGGTTTCGATATGTCACCGGAACCCAATAGCCCGTTTTTTGGAGCGAAATCATGGTCACGCCTGAAACGCCCCGGATAGCCTGGGCGTCGCCAAGATCGAAATTCCGGGCTTTGGGCCGGCGCAGCACCGGATCCCAATCCGGATAAACCGCCATAAACTTACCGCCAAAACCGGCCAGAGTTTTATCGACCGTGGCATTGGTTCCCTCCATAATACTTAAGGTGGCGGTAAGCGCCGCAATTCCGACGGTGATCCCCAAAACCGTTAAAACGGTACGTAACCGGTTACTTCTCAATGTCGCCAGCGAAGCCGCTAAAAGATCCCCGAATTTCATTCTTAGCCTCCGCTCCCGACCGTTAACGGTTGTTTGTAACTCTCATCGCGGTTGATTACAATCACCCGGTCATAATCCCGGACAGCCCGATCGCTATAAATAATTACCTGCTGAAACGGTTGTAAGCCTTTCAGGATCTCAATCCGGTCCACACTACTGATACCGGTTTCCACATATACCTTGCGGGCCTGATAAACATTATCCCGGATCATCCAGCGCCGCTCCGGTTCCTGGGTAGTACCCAGGGTTTCACTGCAGTCTTTTAAGACAAAGAGATATTTGCGTTTTTGGCCGGACGCGGGACGAACCGAAAAGTATTCCCGATCGCCCCGTACCGTGGTTAATTCTTCATGAATCGCCTCCACCGGCACGGTTACGGCCAGTTTGGCGCGGCCGATCCGCACCCGGATCTGGACACTGCTACCGGGAATCAAAGTAACCTCCCGATCAACAACTTTTAATTTGATTCGTAAATTGCTGTAATTGTTATCCGGATTGCGGAGCGGTGGTAAGATCCTGGTTACTTCGGCGGGATAAGGTTCGGCAATCGTACCATAACTGATTTCGGCCTTATCCCCGATCCGGATCTTCACACCGTCATCCGCCGGGACCTCTGCTTCGATACTTAAATTTCCCTCATTAATGACTTGAGCGATTTTAGTTCCGGGACTTACAGTTTCACCGGGTTTGAATGTCAATAATGAAACACGGCCGTTAATGGGAGATATCACGGTTAGTTCCCCGATTTCCTTCTCTAACTTGGCTTTTTGTAAATATAAAACTTGAAGATTGGCTTCGCTGATTTTTAAACCGTTTTCCGAAAAACCGTCGGTTTTTTGGACCGCCAGTTGTTGTTCCGATCTTAAAATCTCGGCCCGGCATTGAGCCAATTGCAACTTTTTATCGTCAGAATCGAATATTATCAAAGTTTGACCGGCCCGGACCGCATCGCCTTCCGAAACCAAAATCGATTGCACCTTCGCCTGGGAATTCAAATAAAGATCCCGGATTTCCTCGGCGACAATCCGGCCGGACACCTCGGTATCTTCAACCAAATCAGCCCGGCTGACCAGCGCCGCCTGAACCCGCGGGTAATGTTTCAAAAAATTCCGGTTGGCCCGGTAACCAAAAAACAGGGCAATCAATGCCAATAAAAACGATACTCCAATGATAATTTTTTTACGACGCATCCATGAACCTCCTAAAAGCGGTGTGGCGTAATTTAATTCCCCGCGTTCCAAAAATAATGCCACAGCCAATAACCGGGACCTTCGGCCACCCAACGCAGCATAATGAATATTCCATAAAATATACCGGCGATCATAAAAGACTTGACTTTACTAAAATGGTCGATAGCTTGATATAAAGCCGCGCCCCACAAGACTGTCCAAATTCCAAATAAATCAAATCCCCGGACCATCTCATGAAAGAAAGGTCCAATTCTTTCCACGGTAAAGAATGGGAGTAGACCTAGTCCAACCCCGGGTGTCAAATCTCTTAAGTCATTCAGATCTTTCAAATGGATGGCATTAATTATGATCAGGCCGGTGATTTGACCCAAAGTAATTATTACTGTAACCGTAGTAACCATTCCTAAATTAATCTTAAAATTACCGGAACCACCGGAAATTTGATCGATACGACCAATGAACCAAGCCGTGGCCGCCAATGCTGAAACCAGTAAAAATGGGGTAAAAAGCAGACCAAACCATCCCCAGGCTCCGGCTGAAGCCATTGCCTCCGGTAAAGTTACTTCAAATCCTCGCACCCGGCCCGCGGCATATAAATAACAAATGCTGGGATTGGTCAGCAGAATTAAATGAACGACGGCTTGAAACAATCCGGTGGCTACCCCGATTTGCCACCAATTTACCCTGGTTAAAATCAGCTCGAACTTTTGCGGTTCACCCAATAAAAATGAAATCAAATCGGTTATTTTAATTCGTCCGGTTCCGGCAGTTTTATCGGGAACGCTCTTCGCTTTGGAACCCAATAGTTCTAAATTAGATGACCCTGTCATATCCGGTTGCCTCAAATCATTATCCCTCTTTGTAAAGAAAGTTTTCCAAGACGGTATTGAAGAAGCTTTATTTTTTATTATTGATGATGAGATATTGCTCCGGACCCGCTTTAAACTTATCATAAGTAAAACTTTTCGATGAATAGTTGACCAAAACCTTCGTGCCGTCTTCATAAACGGTTAGATAAACATCTTGAGCCAATCTTAGATGATCGATAATCATTTTGTTTTGCAACCGCCGTAAATCGCTTTGATATATTTTATATTCATCCAGGACGGCCGAACGCCAGTCAGTGTATTTTCCGGTATATAACGGATTATATTTCGCATAAACCAACTCCGCCACGGTTTTCGCGGTTAAAAAAGCACTAGGGACTCCCCCATACTCAACCATCCGTAAAAACTCCCGTTTACCGTCACGCCTCAAATTAATCGGTTCGAACGAATAGGGCGTAATTCCGTGAAAAATCAGCGGTGTCAGCGGAATGGCCCGATCACAATTTTCGGAACACTGAGCCGGTACGTCGTATATTGCGGAAACATCGCCGGCTAAAAAATCATCGGCAACGTTGATACCGACCTTATAGGTCTTAGAAACCGTTTGCAATGCATCCGGTATAATCCGGGCCGACTTGTTGCCCTCAACCAGGTGATGAGTATCGTAACAAGTAATCAGGCCCTGATTTAATCCATTGAAAATAAGGTAACCGTTACAATCCAGCCCGGCCAGTTTCGACAGATCGTTTTTAATAAATTTGTTCCAGGCAACCTGCGGGCAAAGCAGGTACTCTTTTTTGCCGTAACCGATGTCAATCGGTATTTCCTGAATATCCTTCACGGTGTCGTCACGGTTAAAACCATGGCTGTTTTTAAAAGTATATGAATTATCAAACTCAAGTCCAATAGAGTATCCTAGTTTCTTTCCGGTAGCCAGTAATTTTTTCAGCCCCGTCCAGCCTCCCAATCTGGAGTCCGGTGGGAAATGCCGCGGATTATCCCCCAAGACCCCTCGATTGGACCAGCCGATCAAAGTAACTTGCAGATTTCGCACCCCTGATTGATGTAAATCCTTTATAATGATTTCCGCCTGGCTGAAACTGGTTAGAACCAACAGTTTCTCGGTGTCCCGGTATTGTTCGGCGACACCCATAAATAAGCGCAACCGGTATCCGGTATCCATGCTGCCGGATTTCAAGTCCGGCTTGATTTTAGAAGCATGACATTGTTTTTTTAGCAAGATTTTTCGGTATTTTCGGGCGATACCTATATACGAGGCATCCTGTCTTGTTAACCAATAATAATTCACCGTGCGATCGCCCCGGTTAAAAACCGGACCGGCTTGCAGCCGCCCGTACATGTCATAATTAGCCTCCCGGATAATCAAACGCGGCGATACCGTAAGTAAATAAATTTGAGGCGTAACTTGAAATCCGAGTTCCGCTTGGTATTGTCCCCGGGAGATTACGCCCAAAACGGCTGAATTAGTTCGAACCATCCCGAAGATCGGCATATTGTAAAAACTGTTTTGCCGGTTGGAATAGTCGCTTAAATTTAAAGTACGGATGAACTCGTGATTGCCATACGGTTGAGAGTTCCAACGGAACCGCTCGCCATAAATCCGGCCGGCCTGATAGACTGCCGTTAAATGATTTGGGGTAATAATCCGGCCGCAACCATGGGGTAGAACGGCATAGCCTTTGCTCCGAAAGGGTAGCCCCCCGAATATCGGGAGAAACCGGATATCCAGTAACCGTTTTTTAGGATCGGATAGCGATTTTAACGGAATAGTCACCCGGATATTATTATCGTTTCCCAATGAATACTCGGCGGTAAAACCCACTTTTAAATCGGTAAAGTTAAAATGATAGTTACAGCCTCTATTTTTAACCAACGATATCAATTTCCGTTTACAATTGGCGGCACCGGTATAGGCGGTCTCAATCGAACCGTAATCAGCAACATACCGGATTATAAAAGCTGACTGATATGCAATTACCCAATAATCTTCCAGCTTCTCTTTATAAGCCGGTATTGAATCCCAGGTTACCTTCCCTTGATAATCCACAACCTTACAGGTTCCAAAGATATTTTCCACCCATAAAGCAAGCCGGCCGCTATCGGCGACTTTAACCCAGGATGAAGCTGAACCGGCCCAGGTAACACTTAAGCCGAAACAAAGAATCAACCATAATCCGGCGGCCAGTTTCCAAAAGAAACCGGTTTTCATGCCTCCAACCCTCCATCAAACCGTTAACCGGTTATATACTTCATTAAAAATTTCATGCAGGAAACTTATCAGTTGTTGATTGACTCCGACTAAAAAACCTAAAAAAACCAAAACCAACGCGGTTGCCGCCAGATTAACCAGTCCGACCCCTAAAGTTTTCTTCCAGTCGAACTTTTCAGTGATCCGGATTTTATTTAAGAACAACAGAATGACCCATCCGATCAATCCATAGGTCAACCATTGGTAAATCCAATACTCATCGTAAGTCAACCAATGGCTGAGCAATGCCAATACCGGTTCTCCGGCGAGCAATGGAACCAAACAAACGGCTGTTCCGTTAAATAATTGCGAGTATTTTGCCAGTCCTTGAAATAATTCCCCTACTTTATAGGCCGTGACGCTCCAAATGACCACCAAACCCAGGATGATAAACAAACCGCGTCCAAAAATCGTCGCCGAAAAAACTTGCCGCTCGGTTATAAAAATGGGATTGGTAAAATACCAGCTTAAATAATGGGTTATTCCAAATACGATTAAATAAATCCAAGAGATTACGATGCTTATTGATCCGGTTTCCGTTCCAAAGACCGCGCTGGGATTCCAGATTACTTTTAAAAATGATAATTGCCTGGAAATGGATAATCCTTTTAATAAGGATAATAAATATGGTATCAATAAACCCAACCCGAGTAATCCCGCTAAAAAATAAGGCCAGTAATTGGTGAATAGATCATTACGAAAATTGGTCAAGGCCTGGGAATAACGCCAGTTATCTTTCAGGAATTCAAATTCGTTCATGGATTGAATCCAGTTGTGCTGGTGAAAATAAACTTCGCCAAGGGTTAAATGAATGTATTCCATTTGATTATCCAGAACTTGAGCCCTTCTGAAAAATTTCAAGGCATCATCCCAAAAACCATCCATTAAAGCTTCATTGCCTTGATCAACCAGCCGGATCATCGTGGCCGGATACATTAGATTCAGAAGACCGCTTTTCCCGGAATCCAGATATACCCTGCCCTGATGGTCCACCGCCATTCCCGACAGGCACCCGATTCGAAACTGACAAATTTTACGGCCCCGGCGGTCGAATTTGACCACCAACGACTCATCCGGAGCCACCGCGAATAAATTTTGGTATTTATCGGCGTATATACTGGTATAGTGATGAAGCGGCGGTTCGATAAAAGTTTCCAGCCAGTTTCCCTGATAAGAATATTTAAGTAACTGACTTTTTTCAATTCCCGGGATCCGAACCGAAAAATTGATACAACCTTCGCCATCGATGAAAATACATTCCGGCGTACCCGGTAATTCATTTTCACGACGGCCGTTTCTCGTAAAGATTCCCCGAAAATTCCCATCTTTATCAAAAACTTCAACCCGAAAGGTCACGCTTTCCAATACATAAATATAGCCTCGTTGGTCGACGGCCATATCGGTAAATACCGCGTAATCTTGAGGAACTATTAACAAAACCTTGCGGATTAATTGCCCCCGGGTGTTATACAACCATACAAAATGATCATCATTTGGTTTAATATAGATAACACTGTTGTTAACCCATAAACTGGCCGGCTTCATTAAAATTTCAGGTGGGAGATTGAGTTGAAATTTGACGACTTCTCCATTGTTCCGGTCAAGTTCTTTAAAAATATATAACTGATTATTTTTCAAGTCCAATACATAAAGCCGGTTTTGGTCATCAATATATAAATCCAGTTTAGTAGCTTCGACGGCCCCGGATACAGGCAAGGCAAATCTTTCGGTAGCTGGAAAATAGGGGTTCCAATCAGCCAGGGCCGATTCGGAACAAATCAATAGAAATAACAACCCGAACCCCAAAATAAAACCGGGTTGAAAGCGAAGGTTTTGTAAAACCCGGATAACACCGCTTATGATTAATCCCCAATTTGTTTTGAAAGGGTTTAACGAACCCGTCATGCTTCAAATCATTTCCCTTATTGATCAATTTTTTTATCAATTCTAAAAGTATTTCCCAATAAGCTAAAACCGGCTTCAGTCCATTTAGTTTAACATTATTTGCCTGACCAAACAATATGTGTTGTCATTTCTATAAGAAATTCTGGAAAATGATATAAGTCTCATATATTGTATCATAATAATATACCAATTTGCCTTGAAAAAGAACGTAGAATATAACTATAAAAATTATTTATCGAATTGGGATTGGCTAAATTTCTATATAAGCTTATCGTTTACACTAAACTAATTCTGTATTTAAATTCCTATATCGTTTCATCCGGCAGGAAAAAAGATTGATTACGCCAAATTATTTATTTAAATAATAGAACTTATCGTGAAAAGAGTTGTCTAAATGAGTAAAAGGTTTTCTGAATTAAAGGAACCACCGGCGACCGACCACCAACTGATTCTCGATTTTTTAGGCGGGAACCCGGAGGCCTTTAATCAACTACTGCTTCAATATAAAAATCCGGTATACAATTTGTGTTGCCGGATGTTGGAAAACGCCGGGGACGCCGAGGATTGCGCCCAGGAAACTTTTATTAAGGCCTATTTCGGTTTAAAAGGGTTCCGGTTTAAATCCAGTTTTAAAACCTGGTTGTATCGAATTGCCGTTAATACCTGTAAAAATAAAATGACGTCAGCGGAGTACCGTTCCCGCCAAAATATAATTGAACTTGATAAACCAATTTCACACCTTGATGATATGTACCTGGAAATTGAAGATAAATCGAAGTCCCCGGAAACGGCGGCCCTGGAAAAGGAAACCGCCGCCGCAATAATGAACGCGATAAATTCCTTGCCTCCGCTGGAAAAGACCTTAATCGTTCTTTGTGATATTGAAGATGGCTCTTATGAGGAAATTGCCGCAATTACCGGCTTAAAGCTCGGTACGGTAAAATCAAAACTGGCCCGGACCCGGCATCATCTCCGTAGTAAGTTGGAAGGAGTAATCTGACATGAAATGTTCAAAAACCAGAACTTATTTAAAAGATTACCTTAATGCCCGCTTGAACTCCCGATTAACGGAACAAGTCGCCGGCCATATCACAGCTTGTAACGATTGCCGAAAAGAACTGGATTTTTTAAAATCCTACCTGGAACAAACCAAAGCCATCTCTAAAATACCAGCTCCACCTGACTTTTTATCCGAAATCCAAAAAAAGATCCGTGACCGGGAGTATTCGACTCCATCACCCCGGCCGCGTTTTCTCCCGCTGCCGGTCCCGGTTGCGACTTTGGCAAGTATTTTAATTGTTGCCGTTTTTGTCTTTTTTATCAATAACCATTTTCAATTTATTCAAAATAACCAATCGTCCGAACGCTTCGAACCGCCAAGTTTAGTTAAAACCGCTCCTGAAACGGCGATTGAAAAGATAATCCAACCGCAACCTCCGGCTAACGGCATTTCGCAAGCTAAAACTGAAACCAGCTCTGATTCCAATCTATCCAGGGCTGATAATAAAGTATCCGGTACGATTACGCTCACTCTCTTGCAAAAATCCGCGGTCCCGCCGCAAATGAGCCAACAACCAAAATCACCGGATGCTCCCTTGATTACGAAACGCGCGGTAAAAAAAGGCAGTGGTCAAACAGCCCTTGGTACCGGGAAAAGTCGGCAAAGTACTGAAATCAGCCGGCCGGACGATATCAATCAAGTTATAAATCAAATAAAAACAAAGGTAAATATCCTGGGCGGGCGCCTGGAAAACACCCCGGAGCAACCGGAGGATAAATCCGCCCAGTTGGTTATTACTCTTCCAGTCGAGAATTACCAATCTTTTTTAACTGAGATCAGCAAGTACGGCCAAATACAAAAACCTTATCCCGTGATCAACTTCGTAAATAAAACGCTGGTTGAAATTAAATTAACAATCAGCAACGGGAATGAATAAAGACCACAGTCCATCCAAAAAAGATTAAAGCGGGATGCCCGCCATCCGGGCGTCCCGCTTTTTTAAAAAAATTATTTGAATTATTTCAATTGATTGATATCCTTTTCCAGCATTTCCTTGGCTTTTTTATCGGCCGGGCTTGATTTCTTTAATTTATGATAATATTCCTCAATTAACTTAAAATCTCCAAAGGTTTTTAAAATAAACTGAACTCCCAAAAAAACAGACCGGAAAGCATTCTCTACTTTGACCAGTTTGCCTACAACTTGAAGCTCCTTTGGATTATGCGGCAAGGTAAAATGAAGCCGGGTAAAAATCGGAAGGTTTTTGGCAATCGTATTGATCGAAACATCATTTTTGGCGATTCCGATCCTGGCGCCGGCCGGGCTGAAGTTTTTTAAAACGCCGTGAACCGGTCTGGATATCGGATTGAGATCATCTTCGGCGTCTGATTTTAATAAAGTCAATTCCGCGGATATATTGGTATTCACCCGGGCATACGAACGTAAATATTGATCGTAATCCAACACTGGTATATCACATACGATTACCGTTTTGCCGTCTTCAGTCCTTAATCCGGAAACTTTGATACCCATCCTGGCAAAAAAACTGTGGCCGCAATTAAACGTCAATTTCCCGACAAAAGGCGGCGGTTTTATCTCCAAAGCATCGGCGGCGAATAATAACAGCTTCTCATTTTCCATACATGCTCTCTCAATGGTCGAACTAAAGGTGTTATCCAGCGAAAACTCCAATTGTAAACCTTTAAAAAGATCATCCATGTTAAAACATGCACCTCCAGGTTATAAATTTGTCAAGAAAAAGGAAACGGAAGCCATATTATCTATCGGTAATGAAACATAACTTGATTAGCATATATTTCTCCACCTACATCCATTTTACACCTGAAAACTTCCGTTGAAAAGTTTTCCTGCAAATTACTTTAATTTTTTTCCCGATTTCATCATTTAAAAAATATCTATATATAAAAAACCGCCTTACGGCGGCGATATCGAAACTCGAACAAATGACATTTTATCCAATAAAGTCAAGCTTTACCGGATCTTTTCCCAGCCTTGAGTGATATTGATGATATTGGGGCCGTTGGGGGAGCCTTCCCCGAAAATAACATTGCAAGGCGGATGGATTGACAGGGTAATCGGTACCGTAGTCTTGTAATCATCCTTATTATGTTTTAAAATCGCGGAGTCAGATCCGTCAAATTTTAGACTGCCGGTATATTTCAAGTCTCCCCACTTGATTTCGTAACTGTGACTTTTGTTAAGGTTCTCCGCTTTGGGAGTTATCTTAATCCATACCGGTCCGGCGTATCTTAACGGATGCAAATACTCCCATTCCGTTTGAAAAGCCGACTGCGGGCTGGATACGGTTCGGTCCCTGGTTTTGTATGTAAATGATAAAAACAAGCATAACAATTATTAATAAGGCGGGTATGACATACTTTGATTTGAGTAGTTGGCGAATTGAACTTTTCACCCTTCATCACTCCTGTCTTATTTATTCAATATGTTTTTCGGGCTTTTTTTCAATTCCCTTTACTTTTTTCCGGAGGATTTTGACTAATAATTGACCCGTTAGTCCCGGATTCTTTTAATTGATCCAATACGAATTTCTTAAAAGTAAGCCGTTCTTCTTTGGTTAACTGGAATAATACATTCTTTTCCCGCTTTTTCAAGTATCTGATCCCGATATTTAAAAACTTCAAAGGAATAATCATGGCATCGATCCCGCTAAACTTATCGTTTAAATATTTTTCAATAAACTCAAAGCGTCCGGCATCGATTTTTTGATGCTGTTTCAAGGTTTCAAAGATGGCATTGGGAATCGATTGATAAAATTGCTCGGTATAATGATATTCCTCAATTAAAACCAAGGCTTCGTTTATAAAAATAGCGATGTTTTCCAACGAGGTGTAAACAAAAACGGCAATGAAATTCTCCTCGAAATATTCAATGAGTTCGTCAGTTAATTTATTTTCATTAGCAACCTCCAAAGTTTGTTTGAGTTGAGCTAGTGCTTCGGTGATTTGATTTAAGCCTAATCTACAAGTAACAATTTGCTGATCTTTTTCTGCTTGCTCAAATTCATATAGTCCGGAATTTTCAAACGCCTGTGTAAAATATTTTTGAAAAGCTTCCCTGTAATATGATTGTTCCTGTAAAAAATCATGAACTCTCTGTTCCGGCGAAATTTTAGCCATGATATTACAATACATATATTTCTGCTTAATCTCCTCAACCGAATACAAGTTTCCCAGAAAATCGACAAAAAGCTTGATGGGGCCGCCCCCGTTTTCTTTTATTTCATTGCAAATTCGCAGTAACGGTTCGGACAACTCATAAAAGGTTTCTCTTCCCGAGCTATTGGCATCCACATATTTTAAACGCTCCAGATTAATCATTTGCTTTGAAATGGAGTTCGGGTTGTCAAAACAGTTCTTGGCGATACTCTTAACACTGGAAGGGATCCTGATCCGGCATAAATATTGGATTATTTTTTGTTGCTGGGAGGATAGCTGGTCCATCATACTTTGATAATAAGGAATTAGATCATTGATGGTTTTTAAAAAAGACTTCGAGAGGTCATCGAGGTAATCGGTTTTTAAAAACTGATAAAAAGTAACCAGCAACCGGTGATTTCCGCCTACTAGATCATAAATCGCCTGGATTTTTCCTTTGCCTTGCGGAGTATCCAAAAAAGTTATCAGAGCGGAGTTTTTATCCCATTCCGCAATCGTTTTTAAAAAAAGAATACCTTCATCCAGTGTTAGTTTTTTTAGATGAACTATTTGAAAAAAATTATGAAACGGCATATCTTCTTTTTGAACCGCTTCAAATAATGCCTGATTGGTGGCGATGATCGTAAAGAAGGGATATTGTTGAACCAGATCCCGGAATTTTTGCTGCCCTTTTTTGCCGAATCCCTTAATCTCATCAAAAATGTTGCCGATATTTTCAACCAGGATTAATAACGTTTTACCTTTTATATAATTTATCAGCGTCTTTACTGCAATTCGTTCCTGATCTTCCACCGGAACCTTTTTTAGTTTTTCGATCTCATCATTAAGGAAACTAGCTTTTGCGGAATTCCATCTGATAAACGACCTGAAAAGCCTGATTAGCCAATCCAAAAAGGTGGCGACGCCATACTCATCCTCACATAAATAGGCAATTTCCAGCTTATCGGCCAGATCGGGCTTACTTGAGATCCGGTTATTCAGCACTTTTAATAAATGAGTCTTACCGCTGCCTCGCGATCCGATAATCAATAGTTGAATTTTATTGCCGCTTTGAGCGCTTTCAACGACCGATTCCTCCAAGTGTATTACCTGATCCCTGCGTCCCACCAGAGTATATTCCAGTAATTCCGGATTGGACTCAACCGCATTAAAAGTTTGCAGATAGTTTACGCCATCACTCATTTTTCTAACCTCGATTCACTTTCCACCACTTTAAAATGGTGTATCGTCTTTCCGAGGCCAAAACAACACTTTGTCCCTGTAAAGCGTTCCAAATGGCAGCAATTTCAGCTTCCCGGTCAACAATTGCTCTTCCAGTAATAATACCACCCGGATTTGGTTTCATTATGATCACCACTCTATGAAAATATACGATAAAAATGACGTACGATAATTTTGTCGTACGATAATTATATCGTATATTGGTTAATCTTGTCAAATACTTGCCAATTATTTATCGACAACGTTTTTGTAAGTCATAAATCTTCATTAATACATATTACTCATATAATTAAGCACGGAAAAACCCCCGAATTATCAATCAGGGGTAAAACTAATTATAATTCAAGGTGAGTTGAATTTTACTTCGCAGCCCCCGTCATTTTTAATAATTCCGACTTTTTATCAGGGCTATCCTCGACTTTCCGTGATTGTAAACCATTCGATAAAAATCCGGGCGGAAATACAAATGTGAGTTCCTGTCCTTTATGAACCGTAATTTTCTGCGTATGATATTTAAACGGGTCGTCCACCAACCAAAAACTTACATTATCAGTCCCCGGATTAACCTCTCTTGTTACCGAAGTCTTGTTTAATAATGCGGAACAATCCATACCGATTCCATTATCCCACACTTCACCGTTGCAAAAATAATAACCTCCCCATTCAACCAACTCCAAAGGTTCACCACAATTGTTTACGATTGTAAGCCGGGTGTGCGGCTCAGGCATGCAGCCGGCCGGTAAAACTGAAATAAATAAAATGATCACCAATAAATAAATTCTTGTCACTCGAAACAACACCTCCCCAATTAAAAATCGCTTCAGTTATATATTATATGCGCTATGCTTTTCACCCAGAAATATTACCTTTCCTCAATATTTGCATTTTTCGGGAACTTTTTTCTATTGGTCCCGGTCTAAATAGTATCGAAAAATTACGAGGAGGTCATATCCATGAAACGATTAATCATCTATTTTTTAATGATAACTCTTTGTTTGCTCGCCGTTACTCTTCCCCTTTCAGCCGCGCCGGCCAAAAATCAGCCCCTGATCCAACTGGCCATCCTGCTTGATACCTCAAATAGCATGGATGGGCTGATCGAACAGGCCAAGACCCAGATCTGGAACATTGTCAACGAACTGGCTCTGGCCAAAAAGAACGGAAAAATTCCCCGGCTGGAGGTTGGGCTTTACGAATACGGCAATAATAATATCCCGGTCAATAAAGGCTATGTGCGGCTGGTCCAACCGTTAACCACCGATCTGGATAAAATCTCCGAGGAGTTGTTCAAACTGACCACCTACGGCGGGGATGAGTATTGCGGTAAAGTGATTTACGAAGCCACGCGGAATTTGAAATGGAGCCGCGATAAAAATGACTACAAAATGCTGGTAATTGCCGGGAACGAACCGTTTACCCAGGGTTCCACCGACTATCAAAAGGCGTGCCGGGATGCAATCCGAAAAGGGATCATCGTTAACACCATCTTTTGCGGCGATTTCCAGGAAGGTATTGATACCAAATGGAAGGATGGAGCCGATCTCAGCGACGGCACTTATGCCAATATCAATCAAGATCAGCAAATGATTGCCATTAATGCTCCGCAAGACGCTGAAATTCTTAAACTTAACCAACAGTTGAACGAAACTTATGTTCCATACGGCTCCACTGGTAAGGAGAGCAAAGAACGGCAGGAAGCCGAGGATACCAACGCTCTATCGTTCGCCCCCCAAATTGCCGTGCAACGCTCCAACGCCAAAGCTTCGGGAATGTATCAAAACAGCGTCTGGGATCTGGTTGATGCCGTGAAATCCAAAGGATTCGGGGTTTTGGACACTATTAAAACCGGAGAACTTCCGCCGGAAATGCAAAAAATGACCAAAGCCGAGCAGAAAGAATACCTTGAAAAGAAAATCCAGCAACGGGGAGTAATTCAAGCCAAAATCACCCAATTGAATAAAGAACGCCAGGCTTTTGTGGATAAAGAAACGCAAAAGCAATCCCAGGATAATTCACTGGGAAAAGCCATCATTAATGCAATCCGCAGCCAGGCTGGGAAAAAGAATTTTAAGTTTAATTGATTAACGGGAACCACGAATGAACACGAATAAACACGAATACTAAATATTTGTTCAACGGTAACTTAATTGACGTAATTTGCGGCTGATAGCTTTTTGAGAGGTGATATCTGATGTCTAAATATAGTAAACCGGTGGTTTTGATTCTTATTATGTTATTACTCTTAACGTTCTTCAGCAAGTCCACCCGCGCCGACGGCTTAATTATTGTCACTCCTCCAAATCCGTCACTACCGAGCTTTCCTTTGGAAGTGAAATACCATCATGTCGCTGTGAAGATTAACGGGCAAACAGCGGTGACTTCGGTGGATCAGGAGTTTTACAACCCCACCGGCCGGCGTTTGGAGGGTACTTATTTATTTCCGGTCCCCAAAGGGGCGGTAATCAAAAAGTTCAGCATGATTATCGACGGCAGGGAACTGGCGGCGGAGTTGCTTGACGCCGCCAAGGCCCGGCAAATCTATGCGGACATCGTCCGCAAACAATTGGACCCGGCTCTCCTTGAGTATAGCGGCCAGGATCTAATCAAAATCCGTATTTTCCCCATCGAACCCAATACCGTCAAACGGGTGAAATTGAGTTATCAAGAGGCCCTGGAGCAAGATAACGGGACCTTCGAATATGTCTATCCATTGAATACCGAGAAGTTTTCCGCCAAAAACCTGAGTGATTTGAATATCAATGTCGAGTTGCAAACAACCGCCAATCTGAAAAATATTTACTGCCCGACTCATTCCGTGGAGATTAAACGGCAGGGCGAACGGCGGGCCACGATCGGCTTCAATGCTCAAAATATCAAACCGGATACCGATTTCAAACTTTATTTCAATACCAATAATGCCAAGATCGGGTTTTCGCTGGCTACTTACCGTTTAAATACGAAAGACAAAGGATATTTCATGATGAACCTCGCCCCGGACTTTGTAAGGGATAATGCCGAAGTTGAAGCAAAAGATATCACCTTTGTACTGGATAACTCCGGCAGCATGAATGGGGAGAAATTGGAACAGGCCAAAAAAGCGTTGCTTTTCTGCCTGAATAGCTTGAATAAAAAGGACCGGTTTCAACTAATCCGTTTTTCCACCGAAGCCGAGGCCCCTTTTGACGGGTTAGCGGAAGTTTCCCCCGCCAATCTGCAAACCGCCAGGGATTTCATCGGTAACCTGAACGCCATCGGCGGCACCAATATCGAGGATGCTTTACAACTCGCGTTATCTGATGTAAACAACTCCGGGCGTCCTCATTTAATCATCTTCATTACCGACGGTAAGCCGACCGTGGGCGAACTTAAAGAAGCTACTCTATTAGCAAAGATCAAAGCCAAAAATATTTCCCATACCCGGATCTTTACCTTTGGAATCGGCTACGATCTCAATACTCATTTGTTAGATAAAATCACCGAACTGACCAAGGCTTACCGTACTTATATTTCCCCCGGCGAAGACATTGAAGTTAAGATTTCCAATTTTTATTCCAAGGTACAGTCCCCGGTCCTCTCCGATTTAAAGCTCAGTATCAATGGAAATGTCAAGCTGCTGAAAATGTATCCCGAGGATCTGCCGGATTTATTTCAAGGTTCCAGCTTGATGATTCTGGGCCAATACCGGGGAGACGGTAAGACCCAAATCCGGTTATCGGGAAAAGCTGGTAACAAATTGCGAGAGTTCGAGTTTCCGGCTGTCTTTCCCAAGTCAAACCCGGATAACGACTTTATTCCCGCGTTATGGGCCACCCGCCGGACGGGGGCCTTGCTGGATAAAATCCGGTTATACGGCGAAAGTAAGGAATTGGTTGATGAAGTCACCGCCCTGGCCCGGCAATATGGGATCATCACGCCGTATACCAGTTACTTGATCTTGGAGGACGAAGGGAACCGCTTATCCAGGAACGATCTAACGCTCGATCAACTGACCCTGGCCAATATTCCCGGCACCGACGCCCTGGCAACCCAGAATAAAACCGAATATAACGCCATGCCGCAAAGTTCCGGCTCGGGAAGCGTGCAAACGAGCAAGGAACTCCAAGCGTTAAACAACGCCACCAGCGCCGCCGATAAAAATCAAGGTAAGTCCCGGATGGAATATAAGGACAGCCAGGGCCAAACCCGGAATTTGACCCAAAATGTCAGATACCTGCAAGGCCGGGCCTTTTATAACAGCAGCGAATGGTGGGTGGATTCCACGGTCCAGAGCCTGAAAACAGACAAAAAAATCCGGATCAAGTTCGCCGGCAAGACCTATTTCGATCTATTGAAAACGAACCCCAAAGTGGCGGAGTTGCTGGCGTTGGGGAAAAATGTGCGGTTTGTTTGGGATAAGCAGGTTTATGAGGTGTATGAATAATAGTTTTTAATACTTTCATGGGAATATACATGAAAAAGCTTAGTTGGAACTTCCCTTAAATTCTCTTTTATACAATGAAGCTCTTCGAAATTTTCAGAAGGGCTTCATTGTATGGGTTAGGAAAAAGAAAACCACTTTTCTTTCCGTCATGCATTCGGTTATAGTTTCCGACTTTCAACAGAAGCAGATTAAATGCATATTATATACGAGTATGTTCTTTGTAATAATGGTAAACATCTATCAAGAAAAAGGGTAGGTTCTCCCCCGGTTAATCAGGGGTTCACCATTCTCCCCATAAAAAGAATGCTGCCGGAATGACTATCGCGAATCAAGAAGCAGAATGGATGATCCGCCTTAAAAAATGCCGGTTCATCATTAATCGATTTGGTGCCCATAACGACTGCCGTGGCAGCCGCGGCTTTGGTCCCTTCTTCGTTAACCTCAACAAAGGCTTTATGGATCACATGAGTGATATAGAGAAACGTCTTCGACATTCCTGAAAAGTCGGCTTTATTTTCATCAAAGGCGTCTTTCATCCCCAATTCCTTTAAATAACCACTCAATGAAAATTCTTTTTCCAGTTTAAACTTAGGTAAAAATACATTTACTCGCTTCATGGACATTTTATTTAGCCATGATTCGAAATTAGCGGATTGCAAGTTGGATTCAAGCTTGGCTAAACCAGAGCGGGAACTGGGAAGCAGAATATCCATCACTATCGTACCGCCGCGATAGGGTAACTCTAAAATTTGTAACTGATCGGTTTCCGCGTATTTGAACTTGCCAATCTGATCCATCAACGGTACATTTGACTTTTCCCGGGACGAAATATAAAAGGGCGCTTGTTTAGTATTTGAGGTTTTAAATTGTAACTCCCACCGGCCTTTAAAATAAATGGCATTGGTTAAGACCAAACGGGTTAAATTATTGAGCACCTTTGGTTTTATCAGTTCCACGATTTTATGATTGGTCTTCTTTTCGACCCAGTTGTTGATCGTCAGTCTGGCTTGCTCAAGTTTATGGATATAATCCACTTCCTGAAAGCCGGCGTGATAATACTTTTTGGTTATCGACACAAATTCCGGGTAAAACCTGGTGCCTTGTTGTCCCCATAAAGCGTTGGCCACCGACAACTGATAGCTCTTGCCCGAAACATTGAATTCCTTCATTAATTCGGCAAATCCGGAATGAAGCTTGGTTGCAGCCAGGTCAAAATGGAGAGTTTTCTCCATCTGTTTGGCGGTTTCTCCCCCGGCCCCCGCATAGGTCATGGCCAGCGCCGCGGAAACACTGTAAGGGGAGAGAAACAGATTACCCTTTTCTTTAGTAACCGCCGAATAAAGATCAAAGGCAAAAGCGTTATTTCCCTTGACCACCGCAGCCAAATCAGCCGGACTCGTTGCGCCCGCACCTGTTAAAATATTGGAAAACCCACCGGCTAACATTAATATCAAGATAATAGCTCCAATAGTGACTCTTGATTTCATTTTTCAAAGGCCTCCTCGCTTCAAATTATGAACCGGTACTTCTTTGATTATCTTATCCTCTTTAATATATATTTTCTAATGATAGAATACATTTTTATGACTCGGTCGATATAACTAACTAGCCCATGCCATTACTCATTTTGATGTTTTCTACTAAAAGATTATCATATAATAATAGCTTTGTATATAAATGTTATCTAATTCATCATCTTTGTAAATATTGAAAAAGCTGGAAAGAGTCTTTCCTTTCCAGCATCATTTTTCTACTACTGTTTTGGGTTTATTATTTCATTTTTAGACCGCTACGATGTTAGTTTTAATATTCTTTGATAAGCCAAAGCCAGAAAGTCTTCGGCCGATAGGTCTTTATAAATTTGGCTTTTCTCATGCTTTGGATTGAAGTCTACTTCCACCAAAGCGAAGTCGCGTCAAAACCGGCTTGTTTTATCATTTGCAGCCGGTCTTCGATGGGTAACGGGTAGCTAAACCAAGCGAAAATACCGAACTTTGTCATTTTCCCCACCTCTATATTTCGAATCCTTAAAGATTAAAATTTGTATTATATGTCGCTTTGTTTATTAATATCAAGAACCCCATTTGTCGCAATAATGCCGGTTTTTTGATAATCATAACCGGTGTCTTCATAATTTGTGACTTTTCCACCCGCTTTTTGAAGAATATACGCACCGGCGACTTGCCCTTCAAAGCTGCACTGAAAATCAATGAAAGCATCGGCTTTGCCCATGGCGGCATTGCAAAGATTTAAAGACGGCGATAAAAGCGGAAGCGCTTTCTTTGCATCGGAAAAGATAAAACCCCATTCCTTTTGATATCGCGCGATGTTTTGCGAATTGGCGCTAAAACCAAAGATGACATATGAATCCCGAAGTTTTTCACGATTACTCACCGAGATATTTCTGCCATTCAGTGTAGGTTGGGTATCCCGGCCGGCATAAAAAAGGTCTTCCGTCAACGGATTAAAAACAATGCCGGCTACAACTTCGTCATCAATAATCTCCGCCAAGGAAATCGCAAAATACGGAACGCCGAAAATGAAATTTGAAGTGCCTTCGATAGGATCGATCACAAATAAATGGGGACTCATGTGCTTCGAATATCCGAATTCCTCGCCGTAAAATGATGCCGTTGGATATTTTGAAGACAGCTCTTCTTTAAGA
>JBJKPO010000317.1:0-2281 GCA_046706235.1 Bacillota bacterium
TTTCACTTATGATTCGGTGGGGAATATTGATCAATTACGCCATGTGGTTGCCAATAACGACCGGTGGACTCGATATTATGAGTATACAAAATACAGCAACCGGCTGTCGCGTAGCTGGCTGGGAAAGCAACAAACCGGTGCTGTTCAGTATCAATACGACCAACACGGCAACATGCTTAATCTTGCCAATACCGATCCTATGTATTATTTAAATTGGGATTATCGCGATATAATTCAAAACATCAATCTCGGCGGTGGCGATTTGGCATATTATAATTATGATTCCGGAAAAGAACGCTCACGTAAAGTGATTGTCAATCAATACGGCGATAAACAATGGGAAAGAATTTATCTCGGCGGGCTGGAGATTTTTCGAAAATACAATGGAAACGGCATAATGGAGGAGATTGAGTCGATCCACCTCATGGAAGGAGATCGGCGGCTCCTGCTGGTGGAGGATGTCCTGCGGACAGATAGTGATCAATATTCAACCGGGCTTCATTTCAGATATCAGTATGACAATCATTTGGGTTCGGCGGTGTTGGAACTGGATGAACAGGCACGGATTATTTCATATGAAGAGTATTATCCGTATGGGACGGCGGCATATCGGGCGATGAATAAGGGTATAAAGACTGTAAGTAAAAGATATCGATATACAGGGAAAGAACGGGATGAAGAGAGTGGATTATATTATTACGGTGTGAGGTTTTATGTTCAGTGGCTCGGTCGATGGCTTAGTCCTGATCCCATTGAACTTATTGGAGAATTAAATAAATATGCTTATTCCAAGGTCAATCCGATTTGTTATTACGACAGAGCGGGTTATCAAAGTGAAGCTCATAGCTTTAATTTTCAATTTAAACTTAACGAACCGGAAATATCCTTTAGCAAATATATTGATAGTAAACAAGAAGGATTGTTGCCTGAGAATTGCCGGCTTAATCTTAATATTTTAAAAAAAGAAGCGGAACAACAGTTGCATCAACTTGATCAGTATATAAAAAATAATAATTCCAAACAACCAGGATTTTTTGAAGGACTAGTTTCCGATTTTATTATATCGATGTTATCTCCTACTATGCTCGATCAATACCGTCGCCAACCTCAACGAAAGGGGCAAGATGCGTTTAGTTTATTGGAATATCAAGATGAAAGGAATGCATATGCACTTAATAAAGCGTTTTCCCATATAAATTTTTGGGTCAATGCCTTTGTAATGTTATTTTCAGAGTTATCATCAATTGGACCTAAACCATTAGGATTTTCGCGACTAGGGGAAATGCCGTTTCGTAAACTTTCTCCACCTGAAATGAGTGCTTGGAAGAATATTTTACCGGGAGTCCAAGTTAGAAAACTTAATGGTTGGTGGATTAAACGAGTTAATCCGAATTCGAGTCGCTTTTTTAGATGGTGGGGTAAACAAACCCTCAAAGCACAATATGAAGGATTACAGAAACTAGGGTCTATGGCTACGCCATCGGCAATGCGAAACGGAATGGTTTTTACAAAAGATGTCGGCCCAACAATGAAAACTGTTTTTAACCGGCAATTTTGGAGACTGAAACTAGAAGGAAGTCAACGGTTAGGTACATACATAAATGATATTTGGCCGAGAAATATGGGGGCCAACGGGTTTATTTTTGACCCATCCATGGATCCGTTTACGAAATCGATTATGATAACCGAAGGCGTAGTATTATCCGGACAAACAGGATATTTGTTGTACAAATATGAGTTTGAACAATAAACAAAATAAAAAAGGACCATTTCTCATAGGAGGTCACATGAAAAGAATCACTTTCCCCTTAAAATTACAAATGAAAAATAGCCAGGTGGCGGATCTTCATCAGGCTTTAGCGCTGATCGGCCTTGAAGTGGATGAAGTTGAAAAGGACGGCCTGCGTTTTGGAAAGTCCACCAAAAAAGGAGTCTGCCGGTTCCAGGAAGACCATCAATTGCCGGTGACCGGCGTGGTGGATGAGGCTACCGCCCGGACGCTTAATGGTTTGTTAGCTGAACGGGGCGCGCTTGATGAGGAGATTATCTATGCGGTTAAAGGCATCGTGCAAATGGCTGACGGGAAACCGGCCATTAATCTGAAGGTCCAAGCCTTTGACCGGGATGTGTCCCGGGAGCAACTTCTGGGATCAACAGTGACCGATGCGGAAGGCGCCTATGAAATTAAGTTCCCTGAAAGGCAGTTTGAACGGACGGAAACGGAGCGTGGGGGACCCGAGCTCTTTATCCGGGTTTTCGGAAATGACGAGGAACCCCTGGG
>JBJKPO010000318.1:0-6519 GCA_046706235.1 Bacillota bacterium
CTTGAAAAAAACCGGACGGGGCGATGAAATTTTTACTCCGATTGCAATTATTATTAAAACCGGAGCCGTCACAATAAGTAAAACAGTTGCAATAATAATATCAAAAACCCGTTTGATTAATTTATTCAAAAAAGTATCAAGCGGGATATCCCGGATATAAATCAAAGGCATGTCATCAATTTCGGCTACTTTCGGCCTAGCTGGAATATAACGATAGTAATCGGGAATGATTGATACTTTAACGCCGTGTTTTTCACAGGTTTCAATAATTCCTCCCAATCTTTCATACGCCGCCGGGGGAAGGGCTACCACCACTTCATCAATATGATTTTTCCCGAGATAGTCATCCAAAATATCGATTCCCGCTATCACCGCGACCTTTCCAATTTTCATTCCATGCTTGGAATAGTCATCGTCAAGAAAACCATTGACATAAAAACCGAATTCGCGGTGTTTTTCCACCCGTTCCAAAAAATTATGCCCTAAATCTCCGGCGCCGATGATTAACATATATTTAAGATTGATGCCTTTAGTCCGCAGATATTTTAAAACAACCCGGAACATATACCGTACGATAATACACAGAATAGTATTGATAACCGTAAATTGAAAAATCACTATTCGTGATACATAACTTAGTTTCAACGCGAAAAATAAGCCAAACAGGATGATGCATCCGATTATGTTGGCTTCAATCAGCGTAATAACCTCATCAATAAACTTTTGACCGCGTTTGGATGAATATAAATCTAAAGAAAAATAAATCACCAAATAAATGGGGATAATTCCAATTAAAAAAATTGAGTAATCGCGCCAAAAAGTTTCAAAATGCGGATCAACGCTTCGTTTATACCACCATGAAACCAATAATGCAATCATAATTATTATGGTATCACCCAAATAAAACAAACGATTTCTTACCGGGTGAGATTTTTTACCAATCACCGGATCACCCCTTTAAAAATCAACTATTTTTAAACATAATTTCATCTGGAATAACGTTTTACCACAGTAAATATTCCGGGGCAATATTTTGTAATTGTTTTAAAATTTTCCACGCTCGATCTTTATCAAGTATCAAACCGGAAAGCCTGATTAGTTTCTTTGCCAAATCAAGTATCAATGTCTTTTTTTCGTGATATATTAAATAAATCCTTTAATCTTTTATAAAAGAGAATTTTACCAGGCAATTAAAAATCACTAATCTATATTAAACGAACTATAATCCGGACAAAGCCGGAACCAGCAAGGAGCGTGTGTAATGCTAATATTTGGAATTATTCACACCGCTTTTATCAACAATTTTACCAAAGCCTCGCCAAATTCGGCAGCGGCCTCGGGACCGCAGCCGCTAATCACCCTGGCATGATCGGGTATTGAATCGTCGATTTCAACCCGGTTTCCGGTGTAAACGGCCCCGCCGGCCCGCAGGTTTTCTTTCCCGTCCGGAAAAACCGTGGCCTTCCTTCCTTTTAACAACCCGGCATTAGCCAGGATAACCGGTGCAATACAAATTGCTCCGATTATTTTACCGGTTTTATCAAAATAACGCGCTGTTTCGTGAGCGGTTCGATCATTAAAATATTGGGAACTTCCGCCACCGCCGACAAAAATCAAGGCGTCCAATTTTTGATTGATTAATTCCTTTAGCAAAATATCCGGTTTAACCAACATTCCGAGTTTCCCCACCGCGTTTGACAATGTAGTGCAGGCTGTAAGCACTTTGATTCCGTTTCGTTCCAAAATCTCCTTGGGTTGCTGGTACTCCTCGTCCCGAAATGTCTGTTCGGCAATAACTAAAGCAACAGTTTTCATAATAACTCCCTCCAGGATTAATTTAATTTATTGTCTGGCCTTCAATCTCCAAGTAACCTTTGGCAACTAACGACTTACTCCTCCAAATATTGGTCTTCCATCGGAAAAATAAGATCAAACCCCGGGTCCATTCATCAGTAGCATAAGCCAGCCAAATTCCAACCAATCCCAATTTGCAATAAATCCCCAGAAAATAGCAGAGCGGGACTCCTATTATCCACATTGAAAAAATCCCCATAATCACCGGATACTTCACATCTCCCGCACCCCTGAGCGCGTTTCCAATGATTAGATTTAAGGCCCGGCCGGGCTCCAGCAGGATTGTAATAAACAGCAGTTTGATTCCAGTGGCGAGAATGGAATGGTTGTGTGTAAATACATGAAGGATCCGTCCCCCCAGCAGAGCTACGATTATGGCGAGACTGACATCGATCAAGATTGATAATCTCATATTAAAAATAGCACATTGATAGGCATCATCGGTCTTTTTCGCGCCGACTTTATGACCCACCAGGATCATCGTCCCCTGTCCGATTGACAAACCGATCACCCAGACAAAATACATGATATTCTGAGTATATATCCTAGTGGCTAAAGCAATCGTCCCCAGTATGGTGACGATATACGTAGTAGCAAGCTGTGAACTATTGTACGATAAGTATTCCCCAGCCGAAGGAAGACCAATTTTAATAATTCCTTTCAATATATCGGCCGGGAAAGGCGTGAAATCCTTCCACCTAAGCGCTAGCCGGATCCTTCGAACTAAAACGGTCAGCATCACTATTACCGTAATAACCTCACTCAATGCCAACGACCAGGCAATCCCGGTTACTCCGTACGCGGGTATCCCCATGGGCCGGAAAACGATGATATAATTCCCGATGATATTAAGTATATTCATCATGGTGGCCATATACATTGAAAACTTGGTATAGCCATGGCTGCGAAAAATTCCCGACATGGTCGATATTAACGATTGGGTAAAAGATGCGGCCCCGACAATCCTCAGATATGAAACTCCAAATCCCATTAATTCTCGCGGCAAATTCATCCATCGTAAAATATAAGGAGCCAGAATGAAAACCAGCAAACTTAAAAATAAACCGAAGCATAAGTTAGATACCAGCGCCACGGTGGCAACTTTTCCAGCCGCCTGCTTCCGGCCCGAACCAAGATATTGGCTGATTATAACACTGGTTCCAACTCCAATAATGCCGTATATCAATAATATCATTTTCATAATATCGTTAGACACGCCAACGGCGCTTACCATCTGGTCCGAAAACAAACTAAGCATGAAAATATTGACATTTCCCAATGAAAACCGCAGTAAGTTTTCAATAAACAACGGCCAGGTCAAACTAAACAGTTCGATTTTCTTATCCATGTCGCACTCATTCTCCAAATAAACAGATATTAATTTATCGTATAACTCTTGACGAGATTAGCTATTTCGGGGTAATGCCGGCAATTATCCCAATGAAAGGAATTGGGATAATCCCTGATCTCTTCCCAGGGAATGGTTTTCAAGACTGGTTTCACCTTTTGCTCAAGGTGGAGTGATTTTAAAATCCCTTGAAATCTAAACAGAAGCATTGTTTGCAAAACGCTTGGTATATCCGAAAAGCCAAACTGATTGTGCATTAAATTATTGACTTCAACAGCAATCTCCCAATCCTTTAAATAAAACCAGTCAATTTTTTTCACCAGTTTCATCCATGGAGTTTCATCCTTTGGATATAAAAGCCCCATTGTCCGTACGTCTTTATAAGCCCATATTGTCCAGGAAATATTACTTTCTTCTAAAATATCCAGAGTATGTTCCAATGCTTTGGTAACCGCGTCGATATTCCCATCTCGAAAGCGAATGCCTGTTTCTCCGCACCATAAAGGCCGGTCAAAACGTTTCCGAATCCTATTAATCAATGGTAACAAAGCAGTTTCAATATCTTTCCGGCTTATATTATCAGCGGATGGAATCGAATAAAACGGATAGAAATGGAATGAATAAGCGATTTGAGGATCACGGGGAAGATACAATTTACTGAAATCTTGAGTCCAAGAATCTCCTTCGATAAACACAAGATGATTATTATCAACCTGACGGATGCTATCGATGGTTCGATCATAAAAATCATTAAATACTTTAGCGTTTGGAACGCATACAGGTTCATTTATCAAGTCATAAGCGGCAACCCAGGGATTATTTTTATAATGATCGGCGATATACTTCCATAAATGAATAATGCGGCTTCTTAAACAGCCGTGTTCCCAAAATAAAGGTACTCCCCAATCAATATCGGCGTGGAAATCCGGATTTTGACCGCCAGGAACCGTATGTAAATCAAGAATCGCGTAAATACGGTACTTTTGGCAAAGTTCAAGCACCCGATCGAGGTGATGAAAACCTTCTTCTTTATATTCTCCCGGATATTGATCATCTTCAAAATGACGGTATGAAAAAGCGAGCCGGATGGAATTAACCCCTAATTCATGTAAAAATTTAAAATCAGCTTCGGTTATGAAAGCCGAGAGATATGTATTAAAAAACTCTCGGGCCCGTTCCCGGCCATAAACTTCAGCGAACAGTTTTTTTATTTGATGGTCATTCCCGGGTATCCCGGTCATAAAGTGTTCCAGATTCATCCAGGAACCGATCCCAAAACCCCGCAACCTGACTTTTTCTTCATCAATGACCAGATCCTCGCCTGAAACCCTGATAAATTGGTCTTCCATAAATAAATCCTCCTATTGGTTAACTGTAAAGCAATACACTCACTCGATCCCGCCCTTTTAACTTAGCTTCATATAACGCTTTATCGGCCAATCGCAATAAACTTTTACTGTCGTCGCAATTAATCTCCGGTTCCAATACCGCCACTCCAAAACTGGCGGATATCCGGATCTCCGGTTCCAATAAACGAATCTCTTGAATTTTTTGACACACCCGGTTGGAAACGCTCCAGGCGGACTCCTTTCCGCAATAAGATAATATCAGCACAAATTCATCCCCACCGTATCTGCCGGCTATATTGGACCCGGCAACCGGTTCCATTGGTTTTTCGGTATCATTATCACTATATCGGGCAATTACATCAAAATTACGTAATCCTTCTTTTAAAATTTCGGCTACATGTTTTAGGATCTCATCGCCGGTTTGATGTCCGTAAGTGTCGTTAAAAGCTTTAAAATGATCGATATCAATCATTACTAAACTTATCGGGAAATGATGCCGCCGGGACTGATTAATAAATTCGTTTAAACGATCGAAAAAAGCGGTATGATTTAATAAACCGGTTAAACCGTCACGATGGACCATTTTCATTAATAATAGATTTTTCTCGGCCAATTCCTGGTTGGTTTTTTCAAGTTTTGCCAGGACTTTTTGCAGTTGTTCGGTCCGTACTCTAACTTCCGTTTCCAAATTGGCAACTAGTTTCCGGATTTGCATGTTCAAATTCCATTTTCGAGTCAGGGAAAGCGCCATTTGTTTTACTTCAAACACATTAAACGGCTTTTTTAAAAATAACAAATGATCGGTGGAACCTAATTTGGCAATGATATCGTTCCAGGATGAATCGGAATAAGCAGCACAGATGACGATTTCGATATAAGGATTATTTTTCCAAATTTTAGCAATGGCTTCGATTCCATTTATGCCCGGAGGCATTCGCACATCCATGAAAATTAACGCATATGGCCGGCCGGTCTTTTCGGCTTTTTCAACCATTAAAACCGCCTCTTCGCCTTGATAGGCATCCTCAATCTCATAGATTGGCAGCAATACCTTTTTAAAATCTTCATGAATTTGCTGATTATCGTCAACAATCAATATCCGGTTATTTTTGGTTACCGGTTCTTCGACAAATTCTCGGAGATTCATGCCGTGATTGTCCTCCTTAGTCCCTTAACACCTTTTAATTCCGGTTATACATTAATCCTAATTTTAGAGCGGTTCTGATTAAAAATATCGGTTATTTTTATGTTTACATTTAGTAATATTATTTATGGTAATCTCTCTGCTATGTTGTCGCTCATACACTTCATAAAAATTAAAAAAGATCACTTTGAGAAAGCGATCTTTTTTGGGGAATCAAATTGTAATAGTTTTATTAGGCAACTACGCCTTGGGATGCGGCTCCCGATCCTTCCTTGCCCGTAAAAGACGGGTATTCATCGGTCAAAAACACAAAATAAGCTTCAACATTACTGGACCAGCGGAATGTTCCCGAAATTTTAGTATAAAAGATCTCGCAAATCAAACGGATACGGTGGGCAGCCCCGGATCGTTTTATCAAATAGCCCATTTTGACGGCAACAGTTTCCAAAAGCGATTTTTAAACTATTGTCCGCGCCGTTCTTATGGCTTGGGGTGCCTAAATATATCTCGATATTCCCTGCCGTTTCCTTATCTAAAAATTGAAAAGACAATAATAAAGCATTCATACAGGAACTGCAGGCATCTTGATTATGAATTATAAATCCTTTGGGAATTATACCCTCCATTTGAGCTTTTATAAACGGATGCTTTATATTATCAATCCGTTCTCCAACCACTTCAATATTGGTAAGATCCACGCTATTTTCCGTAATATAATATTGCAAATGTTTAATTTCGGATAATTGATAACCCATAATCAGGCTACCGATATAGTCAATCTCAGCACAATCTCCGCCCGCCATAATTAAGTTCAAGTTTACGAT
>JBJKPO010000319.1:0-5106 GCA_046706235.1 Bacillota bacterium
ACATCCCGGATCAGGGTGAGGACCGGCACGTTCTGGACCGACCAGGCGGGGTTCGTGATGGGTGAACTTAACGATTGATCGATATCATTCTTATAGGAAGGCGTTATCAGAATATGGCCGTTAACGCCTTCAACCAGATTTTGAATGTTCTTGGGGACCACGTCGAAGGTCAAATGGATGATCTGCCCCGCCGCCAATGTTCCTCCGCCCGTATTATAAGTAAAGAGGCCGTTTGTGTAACTCCACCCGGCCGCCAGATTGGAAATGGTCATTACGGGGTCAATAGTGGTGTTCAACTTAAATTCCCTGGCCGTGCCCTGGTTCCCGCTGCTGTTATTATTATAGATGGTGATATCCACGTTCTTGGTAACGCCGTATTCAATCAAAATATCGGGCGCCGTGATTTCAATCTTCGGTTGCTTGACCAGTAAATTAAAGATAACCGTATCCTGATACTCAATTCCCGGTTCGGCCGGATTGGCGGCGGTAAGTTCCAAACCGAAGTTTTGATAATTGTTGACCGTGAGTTGGAACTGAAAGTATTTACTCTGACCCGCGGGAATTTGATCAATGGTGATGGTATATTGATTGCCGTTCAGCGCCGGGGTGATGTTGCTTTGCCCCGGAACCAGCTGCGGTGAAGCGAAGCCGCTGCCCCAGTCAATATAAAATGGGATATCGAATAGGCTACCATCTCCATTATTGGATATCCTCGCTTCCAGGAATATCTGGTCGCCCCGGTAAGCTTCACAAGGATTCGGGGTTACCGGAGTCAGGGTAACCTGGATCGCGCCGGCCTTCACCACAATAAGTTCTTCGTCTTGATCGTTGTAATTGGTGACGCCGTCCGTATAATAGCCGGTTAGTTTCACTACATAATGCTCGCCGCCCGAGATTGAAATATCGGTTCCCAGTCGATAGGTAACCTCCAGGGTGTCACCCACGGATAAGTCAACCTGGCTGCCAAAGGTGATATGCACCGGGTCGGTTCCGGCCGCCGCAAGTGTTAACGGGACTCCGTTCTTGGCGGCGGTAATCGAATCCGCGACATAGAAAAATCCGGTATCGGGAATGTCAATATCCACGGTTACATCCTGGGCTGTTTGATCTCCGGTGTTGGTAAAGGTCACCTGGTAAAGTTGCCCGTTGTTGTCATTGGGATATGCATCCGGCACGGTCTGATTTACCGTCAAATATGGAGTCGCCAGCACCGGCATCGCCGCGATCATCATTAATATAATAATAATAATCCCGATTAAAATCTTTTTTCCAAAAATCATCGCCAAATCTCCATCGTTATTTTTTGATATTTCTCCCGCAGAGGCGCGGAGAACGAACATAATTTTCATTGAAATATATTGCTTTTTACCAGTCAAACACCAAATTAACAAACCAGCCCCCGGCGTTTTCGTTAAAATGAACCAGATCGTCGCTAAAATTGGTAAAATTATATCCGGCGCCGACCCTGGCCTTGCTTTGAAATAGATAATAAATCGCCAGAAGATATCCCGACCTTTGATCTTCGGCATCGATATCCCGTAATATCCGGTATTCGGCGGAAGCCTCCCAGTGAAACGGCAGATGGTAATTCAAGCGGTTTATCCAGAGAAACAGATCGTTGGTTTGCCAATCGTGTAAAACCGGACCAGTTTGGACCCCCGTTCGTTTGTAAGCTAGTTTTTCACCTAATTCCCAACGTGCGCCCAGTTTCCGGATTCCCTCCACCGCCAGAACATGATAGCATTCTTCGGGTAAATTTCCTCCCAATTGGCCGGATGGCGATAGTTCCTGGTGATAAGTATATTTGGCAAGCAGATTTAAACGATCGTTTTCTACCGGGCGGTAGGCAAGTCCCAAATCTTCCTCGACAAAATGAGCGAGTTCGGCGCCGTTATCCTGATCTTGGGTCAACGAGTAATTCAACCCGGCGAAATAAGAAAACTCATTATTCAGTTTGTGTTTAAATGAATTTGTCATCAAATACCGGCGTGAATTTAACGTATCCGTTTCATCGTAGCAGACTTGCAAACCGGTTTTGTATTCAATCCGGCCGGTGCGGCGCACTATTCCGGCCCCGATAATCCGGCGGTTGACCCAGCCTAAGCCTTTAGTTTCGGGTTCCCCGGTAAATGGGTTGTATGTTGAGGGCGGCTCGGCGAAAACATCGACGTTGCTTAAGGTATAATCAAATGAAAGCAACCAATCGCGTCCCAGGTTATAATCCAATCCAAAAACATTGGCAACGCCGTTTTCATAACTACCCCCGGCGATCCGGCGTTCGGCGAAACAATCGGTCCTTTCGCCCAGTTCGCTTTTGTCACCCACGGTGGTAATCATCGTATAGCCGGACTGGGTATCGGTGTTATATTGCATTTTGCCGTATGTTTGACTGGATTCATTCCATTGATATTTCAAACCCACAAGCGCGCTGTCGCCCTGATCCCCTTTTGAACCTTCAAAATTAAGCGTAGTTTTGGGATTGACGCTCCATTCCGCGCCCAGAGCGGTCCGGTTGTTAACCGGAGTTTCCTCGTTATGGATAAGAGTCGCTTGCTGGCTGCCGTAAATATTAAAGTTGTCGGTCCAGGGGTAGTCCAGGCGGACAGCGCCCAGGGTATTGATAAATTCCCGATCGGCCGCCAGATCCAAGCAATTTTGATAGCGAAGTTCTTCGGTTAACTTGAAACTGCCGAACTCGGTCCCTAGTTGTAGCACCGTTTCCACGGATTGTTTCACATCGGTTTCATTCGCTATGTCGCCGATGAATAATAACTCGGAACCGTTGTTTAAAGTACCGCTAAAGCGTAGATCGTATTCATGGTAATCATTGACGGTTTGACATTCGGTGGTGGAAAACCCTTGTTCACGCACAACGGCATAAGTCTGCAACTTAAAATCATTAAGAAAATTAAAAAACCGGGTCAAATCGGCATCCAAACCGATTTTCCAGGCCCGGTGAGAATCGGTATCGATTGTATCATCAAATTGGTGATACGTGAGTCCGCCGTCTTCCGAATAAAACCGGTTGCCGATCGACTGTTCGGAACTTGCCTCTTCCCCGGTAAGCTTAATGTTGGGCGTTAATTGATATTGCAAATCAATTCCCCAAAGAGTATAATCCTGGCCGGCTCCGGTGGTTTCCTTTACTAAACTGCCGCCCAGTTTCAACCGATCCCCTGGCAGATATCCGGTCCGTAACCCGTAGCTGGGATTGTCGACGGTAGCGTCTCCTTCGTATTCATAATCGATAATCAGATAAAAAGTATTCCCGTCAAGTGGATGAGTGACGGTAATCAATCCGGAGGAAACAATGGCCTCCAGGCTTCTTGTTAAGATTAACCTGCCCTGGGCGTAGTCGAGTTCGTAATCCCGCGCCGATTGTAAAGTGATGGACTCAATCACCGCGCCCGAGATCGAGTCGCGAATCTCCACCGCCGCTTGTTCCGAACCGATGACCACATCGGCATGTTTGAGATAATATAGAGCGCCTCCGGTGGCTTTGATAATATCGTGGGAATGAACCGTAAAGGGCTTGGCCCAAAAAATTTGAGTTCCGGCATGTTTCTTGACATCGGCCACGTTTTTAAACTCAGCGTCCAGGCCGTACAAACTACGGCTATATTTAGCCAAGTCGGCGTTATTCATTATTACTTGATAATTTCCCAATAATACTTTCGATTGATTCCATTCCAGACGGACATATACCTTGCCCCGGCTATCGACATCATCGATACAAGTTGAATCGTCGCCGTAAACCGGATAGTATTTTTCCGGATCGATTTTACTAAAAATGCTTTCCCGGTAATCAAGCCCGCTGAATAATTGACTTAAAGGTTCCTCGCCCGTATCGATTTGAGCGGTCAACAGATATTTGCCTTTGATTTTTCCTTTTAAATAAAAAGCAACCCGGCCGTCCACATAAAACTGACCGTTGAATTCATCATCCGTTACCGGTTCAATATATCCCGCGGTCAGATCAATTATTCCGATTAGAGCTTCAGTCTCAAATGTGGGCGCGGGAGTCGGAACCGGACTGGGGCTATAAGACAAGGCGGTCCCGGAAATATCAGCGGCATCGGCGCCGGTTTCATTTTCAGCGCAAGCAGTGAAAGGCACCAATAATAAATAAAAAAGCAACGCAACAATAAACAATCCGGCCACCGTAATTTTCTTAGGCAAATGGTGGTATTTGAAAGTTTTCATTAATAACCCCTTTATTGTAATCTTATTAAAAAACCATAAATCCATCGCACCAAAAACCTGTTTATAAAAACTTAACATCATTTATATTTTAACCCAGACCTCTTAAAAATTTCTTAAAAAAACTATCGGTATTAATTCGCTTTTAATAGAATACTGTTATAAAACAGGTATCAAATACTAAGTTGCCAATTAAAATTTTATTAGTTATTATTTGAATACAAATTGGTATTATTAATAAATATCGTCAATTCACCTTGGAAACTTGATATTCGATTGATTGCACGGATATATTTTTGTGGGAAAACCCCTATAAACCATAATTCCCTTCTCTTTAAAAAAAGAGAAGGGAAAGGCACCAATCAATCGAACCGAAACCGGGTAACGCAAGAGATGTTAATAGACCCAAATTTCCGGCCCGCTATAAATCTTTTAATTTCGTAAACTTCGTTAGTGGACGGCTGCGCCGTAAAAAAACCCGCTGGATTTTCCGCGGGAAAAGTTGATCAAAGTTTTAAAACCTGTATTCTATCTCACAAAAATCTCCGGGGCTTCAAACTGGCCGGTCCCCGCGCCTTCAGTGCCATATGCGGTCCAGTTATCCCCATTCATATTGTCAATCCGCACAATACGATGGTTACCGGCGTCACCGATATAAATACGGCCGTCCACTCCTACCTGAACGGTTTCCGGGTAACTGAAATGTCCCGTTCCCGTACCACTGCCACCGTATGTGGTCCAGCCGGCCCCGGTCATGTCATTGATGCGAACGATTCGGTCGTTTTGAGCATCCGCAATATAAATCTTACTATCGGAAGTGACAAATATTCCGCGCGGGCTGCTAAAATTGTTCGCGCCGCTGCCGGAACTGCCGAATGTGGTCCAATTCGCACCGGACATGTTGTC
>JBJKPO010000320.1:0-3936 GCA_046706235.1 Bacillota bacterium
TTAAAAAAGAATTACAACCTTTCGATTCGTTATACCGGCAAATCGGCCCCAATGCAGCGCTACGTCCTTTTAAACCCGCTTTGCGCGCCGGTTATATCCGCCTAATAGCCGAAGTTAAAAAGGCGTCGCCTTCGAAAGGTTTATTGTGCCCTGAATTCGATCCGGTTCGACTGGGAACAAGTTATGAACGGGCGGGCGCGGCGGCTATTTCCGTATTAACCGATGTCCATTTTTTTCAAGGTTCGCTGGAAAATTTACGGCGGGTTAAATCGGAAACCGCTAATAGTCCGGTTTTACGCAAGGATTTTATAATCGATCGCTATCAATTAGTGGAAGCAAGGGTATGTGGGGCGGACGCCGTTTTGTTAATCGTGGCGGCGCTGACCCAGGCGAAATTGAATTCGTTGATTAGCGAAGCATTGGATTTAAATTTAACTCCACTGGTGGAAGTTCATAATCATGCGGAACTCGATACGGCATTAGAGGCCAATGCCGATGTAATTGGGATCAATAATCGCGACTTAACCACCTTTACAGTAAATATCGATACCACTTTCCAATTATTGCCCGATATACCTAAAGAAGTTACTGTAATTTCCGAAAGTGGCATTCATGACCGTCAAGATGTGAAGAACTTGGCCCAAGCCGGGGTCCATGCGGTCCTGGTCGGCGAATCGATCGTTACCGCCGCCGATCCGGCGGCCAAAATCCGGGAACTATTAGTAGATTAGTAGAGTTGCGATAAACCCAAATTAATACTATTATTTAGGGTTTTTCACACCGCTTTAGGAGAGACAAATGATTCCAGTAAAAATATGCGGTATTACCAATTTGAATGATGCGCTGGTCTGTGTACAAAACGGCGTTACGGCCTTGGGATTTGTATTGGCTGAATCGAAACGAAAAATCGAACCGGCCAAGGTTTACGAAATATGCCGTCAATTACCGCCGTTTGTTTCACGAGTGGGAGTATTTGTCGATGAAGATCCGTTGGTGGTAAGGGATATTGTCGAAGATTGCGGGTTGGATTTAGCTCAATTGCATGGGGCGGAAACGACCGCGGTGGCCGAACTGCTTCCCCGGAGAGTTATCAAATCTTTTAAGGCCGGTCTCGAACGGCCCGGCATTGCGGAGGTCGACCGATGGAAAGATGTTCCACTAAGGGCGGTTTTGATTGATTCCTATTCCCCGGGGAAAGCCGGCGGAACCGGGCAAACGTTTGACTGGGAATTATTTAAAGAGTATCGCTCTTTGGGATTCCCCTTGATTTTGGCCGGAGGGTTGAACCCGGATAACATTAGCGAGGCTATTAGGCAAACAGGACCGGATGCGGTGGATCTCTCCGGCGGCGTGGAAGAATGGCCCGGTATCAAAGATCCCATTAAAATTAAAGCATTAATGAACCAGATCAATAAGTTATCAAACCAATATTGAGGTGAGTTATTGGAACCATGAAAAATCAACAATGGTACTTTGGAAATTACGGTGGCCGGTATGTACCGGAAACACTCATGGCGGCCCTGGATGAATTGGAGACCGCTTATTTAAAATATAGCCAGGATTCGGAGTTCTGCCGCGAACTGGATGAATTATATCATAATTATGCGGGAAGACCGACTCCATTATATCTGGCGGAACGTTTCAGCCGTAAATTGGGCCGGGGTAAGGTTTATCTAAAAAGGGAAGACTTGAATCATACCGGGGCTCATAAGATAAATAACACTCTTGGCCAGATTTTGCTCGCCAAACGGATGGGCAAAAAACGAATTATCGCCGAAACCGGGGCCGGACAGCACGGGGTGGCCACGGCCACGGTAGCCGCCAAATTCGGGCTGGATTGTGTTGTATATATGGGTGAGGTGGATATCGCCCGCCAGGCTTTGAATGTTTTTCGAATGAAGCTACTGGGGGCCGAGGTCAGACCGGTGACCTCGGGCAGCCGGACCCTGAAGGACGCCACCAATGAAGCCATCCGGGACTGGGTTACCAATGTAGACAATACTTACTACTTGATTGGTTCCGTGGTGGGACCTCACCCGTACCCGATAATTGTCAGAGATTTTCAGTCGATAATCGGCCGGGAAACCAAGGAACAGCTTAAACAAATCGAAAAAAAGTTGCCGGATTATATAATCGCCTGCGTGGGCGGCGGCAGTAATTCCATGGGAATATTTTACGATTTTTTACCGGAAACGACAGTGCGCCTAATCGGGGTTGAAGCGGCCGGCAAGGGAACCAATACCGGTCATCACGCTGCTTCGCTGGGGCATGGTAAACCGGGAGTGCTGCACGGCGCGTTGAGTTACTTGCTATCGGATCCCGACGGCCAGATTTTAGAGGCATATTCCATTTCAGCGGGACTTGATTATCCCGGAGTGGGGCCGGAACATAGCTATTTAAAGGATAACGGCCGGGTTAATTATATGTCGGTTACCGATATGGAAGCGCTAAACGCTTTTGAGTATCTTACTAAAATCGAAGGAATCATCCCTGCTTTAGAAAGCGCTCATGCCGTGGCAGCGGGAATCACCCTGGCTAAAGAAATGAAAGACGGTGAAATCATGGTAATCAATATTTCGGGCCGGGGCGACAAGGATATTTATACCGTGGCCGAAGTGATGGGGGTGAAATTATGAACCGTATCCGGCAAAAGTTCGATGAGTTGCGAAAGTCCGGTAAAAAAGCTTTTATTCCCTACCTGATGGGCGGCGATCCCGATTTAAGCCATACCGTCGCTATGCTCGAACTCCTAATGGAAGCGGGTGTCGATTTTATCGAAATCGGAGTCCCGTTTTCCGATCCGCTGGCGGATGGTCCGGTAATTCAACAAGCCGCGGTTCGTTCTTTACAAAGCGGTTGTACTTTTGATAAATTGTTACCTACAATCCGGGAGGTTAATAAAAGTGGTAATGTGCCCTTAATCTTCATGATTTATTATAATATGATTCTCCAACGGGGGATTAAACGTTTTATTGAGGAAATCGCGAATTGCGGCTGCTCGGGACTGATTATTCCCGATTTGCCACCGGATGAAGCCGGTGAAGTAATTGATTTGACGTCTTCATCCGGAATCGGATTAAATTTCCTGGTGGCGCCGACCAGTTCCGATAAAAGGATTTCCATGGCCGCCAACGTTTCCACCGGTTTTCTGTATGCGGTTTCCTTGAAAGGCGTAACCGGAGTCCGGACGGCTTTACCGCCGGAGCTTCCCCAATTTGTAAACCGGATTAAGTCAATTACTTCCAATCCCGTGGCGGTCGGATTTGGAATATCCACCCCCGAACAAGCGAAGGATGTCGCCCGGCTCGCCGATGGAGTCATCATCGGCAGCGCCATTGTAAAGGCCATGGCCGGCGATCCCAGTTTTAAGGAAGCGAGGAAACTGGTGGAAGATTTACGAAAGGCGATTGTTTAACATGATTTGGATAGAAAATAAAAACACCTCAGGCTGGAAAATCAGCTTGAGGTGTTTTTGAACTATAAATGTCAACCTATTTAATCAAAAATAATGGCGTTTGGCAGGAAAGATAATCATCTAAACCGAACTATCATTTTTGGTGTTTTGCACAGCACCTATCGGCGGCGAAAATACCGGATAAATGCATATAATAAAGTTGTTAAAAAACGGACCAACGTCAAGCCAAAGTATGATTCATAACCCCATGCCGAATAAAGAGAGGTTGATTGTACTTGAAAGTGATTGTGCTGACCGGCGGCGGAACTTCAGGGCATGTTACCCCCAATATCGCCTTAATCCCGCGGCTAAGGGAAAAAGGTTATCAAATCCATTATATTGGTTCCCGAAACGGAATTGAAAAACAGTTGATTGCGGCCGAACAGATCCCATATTACGCCATAAACGCCGGTAAGTTGCGAAGGTATTTCGATCTTAACAATATATCCGACGCGTTTCGAGTAATGGATGGTTTGCGGCAA
>JBJKPO010000321.1:0-3327 GCA_046706235.1 Bacillota bacterium
TTCCCGAGATTAGAAAAAACGTCAATGAATTTCTTGATACCGTAAATGCAGAACCACAGACGGTTATTGATAGATTGTGCTGTGTGCTTTAATAAGGTGACATAATTTATTTCAACTTATATAGATGGGGTTAGACTTATTTATATTTCTTTAATAGTAATGTAAAATAAAGAGACATCAGAATTCTCATACACCTTAATGAAGCTCGAGGACAATATTATTTACAAAATCAACCATTAAAATATTACTGGTATATAATATTTTCCTTATCGATGATTCCCGCTGAATAGATCGAACAAAAAAAGACTTAAAATTTTATATATGTATTCTTCGTAAGGAATTTTATCCCTTCACATATTACAATCACCTTTTAAACAGAATACTCATTGTGACCATTGGCTATGATAAAATAATAATTAATTATCCATGAATATTACAATTCCACGAAGGGAGAAATTTCAAAATTATTCTCGTTCCCGATTCATTCAAAAGTAGTCTTGGATGCAAATGAAGTGGGAATGTCTCGGTATCTGAAAACTGTTAACAATACCCTTCATGGTACACATTAAAAAACTTAAAAGCAAAGCTAAAAAAGGCTATCCCGAAATTTGGGGATAGTCTTTTCGACTTTTAATATGAGATTTATTTGTAGCACATGACATTATTGTTTAGAATCGCCACGGCGAAGAGCATTGGCGAGATCGGTCCTGAAGATCCATGCTGTATTCGAGCAGTGAAAAAAATTACAGTCATAGCCACCAAAGTAAATCACCTTGCCGTTATCGGCCGTAAATGGCGATAGCGCGTAACAACGGGTGGACACCAGCGGCGGATTGGAGTACGAAATCCGGCCATTCACTTCATTGATCCGGTACTCACCCTTGCTGTCGAGAATCGCATACAGAGCTCCCCCGTAGAACCCGCCTCCTTGTGTGCGCTGCGTGGTTGCAAATCGTTTCCCACTTATCCATGCTTCCATACCAACCAGGTAGTTCGTCTCCTGCGTGGCCGGATCCTTCACCGGCAAGAAGTTGTTGTATCCTGCAAGCACGTAGTACACCGGATTACCGTCAAGATACTGGCTGATGAGTTTATCGAGATATACTTCCTGGATTCGGGTATAGCCGCCCTTGTCATCCGGATCCAGGCGCATGATACACCCCATGGAGTTCGAGCCCTGCGCCCAGATGAAAAGCAGGGACTGCCCCGCTCCGGTTGGATTCGGAATTGGGGTTAACCCGCGAATGCCGCCTATGTCTGCATCGATTTTGCCGGAGTAAAAGTCGCCCAGGTCATGGACCAGAGTGTACTTTGGCTTTGGACCGTCAATGCGACGAAAGATGGACTTGCCGGTCGAGAAAAGCAGCAATCCGTTCGCTTCGATGACGGCCAAGGGCCGCGTGGCCAAGGGACCCGTCTCCGACTTGGCATTCCAGCGGATTTTTCCCGGAACGGTGGGGTCATAAGTACCGGAAAAGATACCCAGTTCGCCAATTGAGATGAATAACCGATCAACACCGGTCACTGTGTCGCGGTGAATCAGCATCGACCGTACTGAAATACCTTCGCCCTTCTTGCCCGTGGGTCCGGAGATGATCTTGCTTTTCTTCCATCGTCCGGTAGCGTCGTCACGGGTGAACAAGCTGACACCGTCTTTGCCACCGCCTATATAGGTGCTTGCCAGTAACAAATTGACGGGTTGGTGAAGTGCTTCTCCCTTTGAATTGGTTGTAAACGTCACCGACTGAAGAATCTCGCAGCGAAGATGCCAAGGCATCTCTAAATCAACTTGCCAGTGCGCATTAGGGCCATCAAGCCTTAAAACTTGCGCCCAGCCGGTGTCGGAAGAGTCACCCCCGTACCAGATGTTTCTCTTGTCCATCCAATAACCGGCGGCGGCATAGAGTTTGCCTTTGTGGGCGATCAGGTGAAGGATCTCGGAGCCACCGGCGTATTTGCCGTTGTCGTCCAGGTAGCCGGCGCTGTAGGAGCGCTCCCAACCCGTTACGATGACTTCGCCGGGGGCGGATATACCAGAAGTACTGGTTGGGGCCGGTAATTGATCATTCGCTAAACTTGGAGTGCCACTACCGAAAATAACTGAACCCACCAAAAAAAACATTAAAATTGTAAAAAATACTCCACGTTCCAACCTTATAGCGAAATACCTCCAATTTCTAATTTGCAAGCCATCGCAAAGAATTATCATTGGTGTTTTCTTTTATTTATTATACTATACCATTTTTTACTGTAAAACTTTAAGCAGCTAAAAATACATTTCCCGGTCTCAAATTTCGTTTTACGGAAGTATAAAACAATCATTTCGTAGAAGAGGATGAGTTCCACTGCCATCAGGATCCAGGCGTATGATATACCCCTTGGAGTGCCCGCCCGACGCCAGACGAAGAGTAGGGACTGTCCCGATCCGATTGGATTGGGGTTAATCCGTGAGTACCGCCTATGGACGATAAGATATTGCCGGAAAGCAAATTGCCCAGATTAATCCGGACATATATCGGTGATGGACCGTTATATAACATAATTTACAAACAATCACAAAAAATTCCTCACACAATTATGAAGGGGATTTTATCTCGTATTGCGTTGTTTATATATAAACAAAGTAAATAGGCCTATTTGATAGCTTTCTTTATCGATTAATTAAGATAAATTTGTAACCTGATTCCGCAATGGGGATGAATTGGTTCAAATCGACCAACACCCCATCCTCAAGAGCCTCCTTCCTTGAATAACTACTGATAACTTCCCCGGAAAACTCACCTACTTCATTGACTTTTGGGCATCTAACATTCTATGAAAGCCAATCAAACCGGCTTTCATAAATGTTTTATTGAAAAAATAACATATCAAAGAGGCTACCAAAACAGGCGATGTTATTTTTTCATAGTAGGCATACCATCCTTTTTCTTTCCGGGGACTGGGGTTTTCCCGGCTCCAATTGTCAAGGGTGGTCTTGGCGAAGGATACCGGACAACCGTCTTGAATAACCGCATCTTGGAGGATATGTTCACCCCTTGACAAACGACCCCTATAATGAAAAGAAAAGGATGAGTTAGCCCACGGCAGTTAACTATGAAAATTGATTTTTTTGATACCGTTTTGACAGGTTTATTAATTACGTAGATGTTATTAATAAACTCTTGGTATAAATACTTATCTAATTTAATATAAATTAGATTATATATACCAAAATGAAAGAAGGATCATTTAATGAAAATCTTTATTTATGGACATTACTTTGGAACTTTACTTCCAAATGGTAAAATTTATCATTCGAATCTGTGTATGGGATATTTTGATCCAAAA
>JBJKPO010000322.1:0-13454 GCA_046706235.1 Bacillota bacterium
GTTGAAGACCTATTGAATTTAAACAGGGGTGAAGAAAACCGTTTGAGACCTGATTTAATAAAGGTCGATATTGTAAGGCTAATTACTGATTCGGTAGCGCTTTTTAAACCACTGGCTAGTCAAAAAAACATTGATTTACAAATAAATTGTAATGTTAAAAATTATTACATTCTGGCTGATGAATATATGATAGAGGAAGTTATTCAAAATCTTATTTCCAATGCTATTAATTATACTTTAAAAGGTGGAAAAGTATCGATTGAAATAAAACCAATCGGTGATTTTATAATCATAAGTGTAATAGATACTGGTATTGGAATCCCTGAATATGAATTACCTTATATTTTTAATAAATTATACCGGGGAAGACGTTCCAGGGAGTTATCTCCCGATGGACGCGGGATTGGGTTGACAGTGAGCAAAATGTTAGTTGAAATTCAAGGAGGATTGATAGACTGTACCAGTCAAGAAGGTAAAGGTACTTGTTTTACAGTACAATTGCCGGCAAGTAAGATTATTTAACAGGGAGTGTTTCTTTATGAGCAAAAAGATTTTAATTGTTGAAGATGATCCGGAAGCCGCTATGTTATTACAAATTACTATGGAAGAACCAAATGAGAAACAAATACAGTATCAAGTAAAACAAGAGAATGATGGGGAGCGAGCTTTGGATTATATTAACACACAAGTAAAAAAGGGAGATAGAATTGATCTAATACTTCTTGATTGTTATCTTCCAGGAAAGACTGGCATTGAAATTGCGCATTCTCTTTGGGAAAATGGAAAAACTAAACAGATACCCATTATAATGATTACAGTTCTTCCATCAAGTGATATAAAAAAAGAACAAGAACAACTTAGTAATATTAAAGTTCACTTTCGTAAACCAGCCAATCTTGGATTAGTTAGGAAAAAGGTTGATGAATTATTAGCTTAATATCTTAAAATAGATAAATATAGTTTTTATCAGGAGTGATTTTATGAGTGAAGATATGAATATTTTTAAAAACGCATATAACAAAACTACCAGTTATTTAGATTTTATAAACGAAATAATGGAAGATATACGAAGCGAAACATTTAATCCGAAGACAGTTAAAGAGGCCTTTACAAAGTTCTGTATTTTTGTAAATGCAGAAAAAGGTTTATTGATAATGTTTAAACCTTATCAAAAAAATCATCAAATCTTCACAGAGTCGGATAAAAAATTTTCAACTTCATTTAACATGACTTTTGTAATACCATCAAGGGGGTTACCCTTTGAGAAAACAATTTGCTTTGGACCTCAAGCGATAATAAAGGCGGTCACAGTTGATACTATAAAACAAAAACAAATGGATGATTTTATACTTAATATCGACAAAGACATCAAATCGTATGTTTGGTTGCCAATTGTTTTATGCCAAGAGATGGTTGGAGTTGCGATATTATTGAATTCGAATAATGAAGAAGGATTTTCATCAGTTGAGGTCGAGGCTTGTACTGGAATAGACTTAATTGGAGTTTTTACAGGATATCGAATTCTAAAAGACTATGAATATCAAACTTTAATTGAATTAGTTAAGTTAGCCGTAGGACCTCTGGAAGGTAAAAGCCCTTATTTGGCTGGACATATTGATAGGGTTGTGAAAATTTCTAAAAAATTAGCCGAAAAATTAGGACTTTCAGAAGAAGAACAAAAAGATCTGGAAATAGCAGCAACTATTCATGATATTGGGAAAACAAAACTAAATGAATGTGTCTTATTAAAACCAATATATGCCGGCGCTAAACTTACTAACGAAGAAGAAAAGGAACTTAAATCCCACGCGGAAGAAGGAGTTAAACTGCTATCTTCGATTCCGGGAGTTAATAAACGGGTAAAAGAAGCAGTACTCTATCATCATGAATATATTGACGGTAGCGGCTTCCCAAGTTGCTTAACAGGAAATGAAATTCCAATATTGGCCCAAATTATAGGAACTGTTGATGCTTTTGATCAAGCTTTGTGCAAATTTCGGTATCATTATCCAATTGATTATTTAAAAAAAGCACTTGACGAACTTGAAGATTCCAAAGGAAAACTTGATCCAAATATTGTTGATAACTTACTAATTGTTTTAAATGAGGATAAAGATGTAGAAAAATTACTACATAATGATACTGACAAAATATTGAAAGACGCATTTATTGACGCTGATAATGGAAGAAGAGTGGAGGCTCATAATAAATGTGATATTGCAATTAAGGAAAATAAAGATAATCCCGCAGTTTATATTGCCGCGGGTGAATTGATGGAGCATAAGAATATTGAGGATTATGAAATCGCAATCAGATATTATTCCAATGTTTTGGAAATCTGCCCCACATTTATTGAAGCATATTATCGAAGGGGACGCGCTTATGAAAAATTTGGCCAATTACGAAAGGCGGGAATAGATTATGCGCTTGCGATAAAGCTTTGTCCCACCTATATTGAAGCACATTTGCGCCTGGGACAAATCAGATTACAGTTAATTAATCTAAATACACAAAATTATTATTTTGCTGCCTTGGATTCGTTCAATGAAGTTTTACAGATGGAAAAAGATAATGTTCTAGCGTATTTGGGGAAAGGAAAAGCATTTCAAGCTTTAGCGGAATACTTTGAAAAACTTGCCAATAAACCGGATATACCCGCGGATGAAGCGGAAAATAATAGGAAAGAAGCTTTCAAATATTTTGATAATGCGATAACTGATTGTAATACCGCTTTACAATTATTAAATTTCGATAGAAAACGCGCCAAAGAGTTAAATAACAATAAAGATCCGGAGTTCGAAATACGTTTATACCTGGGATTAAGTTATTCGGCGCGTAAAAAGTGGAAAGAAGCTCATCAATGTTTATCTGATGCCTCAAATAGCGAAGATTCTTTCATAAAAGAAAGCGCCCAATATAAATTGAACAGTTTAAAGGAGATGGGTGTAATATGAAAGACATGTCGCTGGTGGAATTGAAAGCGGCGAATGAAATTGCTGAAATGCTGCAATATCGTACCCATATTTTTCAGAGATTGCAGCAGAATGAAGATAATTTTAGTAAACTCTTAAGCCCGAAATCTTCACCACAAATGGAAAAAAATTTTTTAATGGTTTTACGGCGCTGGAATTCATATACTCCGGCAATGGTGGTTCACGATTCCTATAGCAAAGGTGGCGGTTATTTTTTAGCATGGAATCGCGCCGGAATTGTTATCGATCCCGGTTTTAACTTTATCGAAAACTTTTATCGAAACGGATTCGGGATCAAAGATATAGATTCCATTGTCATCACTCATGCTCATATCGATCATTGCGTCGAACTGGAATCCTTGCTTACTTTATTATATGAATATAATGACCGGCAGGAAAAAAAGAAAAAAGAAAAGAATGAAGTGTGGGTTTGGAAAAAAGTTAATTTATTTTTGAATATCGGTTCATTTAAGAAATTTTGCGATTGGATTACCTCATGCCATAAAAAGGTTATTAATAAAATTAATATGCTGGAAGCAGGTATGGAAAAACCGATGCCGGTTGAGAATTCTGCTCGTATCAAATCAACCCCGGCTATTCATGATGAAATATGGGATGATCAATATTGTGTAGGCTTGATTTTTAAGTTATTTGAATCCGATACCGACACAACAAATGTAATTAATATCGGAATCACAAGCGATACCCGTTGGGCTTATGAGATTCAGGAGAATTACCGTGATTGTAGTTTACTTATTTTACATCTGGGCGGTATCAAATCAAGAGAAATATTCTCGGATTTTTCAGTAATTGACGAAAAAAACCGTCTTTATAAGAATCATCTGGGAGCTATCGGCACATCTCTAATGTTACATAATTTAAAAAGATTTAAGGAAGCAAAACTTAAATTAGCGGTAATCAGCGAATTTGGCGAGGAATTAAAGGGACTTGGCAAAGAAATTGTTGATTTGATCCATAGTACTGTTATGAAACATATTCCGGATGGAAAACTCGATTGTATAATCGGCGAAATTGGCACTAAAATAATGTTGTCAAGTCGGGGACCGGAGTTGATCTGTGAACAAAAAGGATGCAATAAAAAAGCGAATCTTGAGGATGTATTATTGAGTGGAGGCCTAGTTGCCCACTTTTGTCCCGAACATACTCCGGTTTCGACGGATATGGAATTATTAGAGTTATTGTCAGAATACAGTGGTTGATCTGCTATTAAAAATTTACCCAAATTTTTCGAAGGATTACAATATGACCGATATCTCTGAGACCATATTCTCACCCAATCCGGCAATTGACACTGCAATCAAGGAGATGTTCCGAACTTTAGCACAGAATCGCAAAGAAGAATGCGTAAGGCTATTCTATTAAGCCGGTGGCAAAAGAAGTCTATCTCTTATCGGAAATAGAAGTAGTAATTGAGCATTTTTGCCACATAGTTAGTATATTTATCCACCGGAATAATAGATGCAAAGAAAGCAGCGGAAAAATACCGCGATAAAAATACCGATGACGGCGCACTGCACATATTTCGCGAGTTTATCCCGGCTTCTGTTTTAAATCAAAATGGTTTTAACTTTAAATATGAAAAACCGATACAAGGGAAAAAACCTGATTGGTTGGATGATACTGCAAAGTTAATGTTGGAATCGTACACATTTGAAAGTGGTTCTTCTTCCGGTTTTTTTAAACGCGTAACGTCATCAATAACTGATAAATGATTCATTATGGGCCATTCTTTTTTTCTCAGAAACACATGTTATTAGAGGCAGACAACAATATGGATTTTTTTGCCTTTGTGCGGCTTCCTCTTTCGAAACCATCCCCAATTGGCCGTTTCCCACTATGAATATTGAGGTTACAAGGCAAATTCAAGGTGTCTAAAATCAACTCACCCCCTTGGTCCCCCTCGCTTTGAGCCACTTCAGTGAACAACTTCAGAAAAGAGAGGGGGGTGGCTTGAGTCTATCATAAATCCTATTTGTATCGCGGGGGTGAGTTTGATTTTTGGCTCACATAAACGCGGCGGCGGCCCAATTGTCGCTGTTTTATCAAGGGACGGTTCTTTTTCGTGAACAAATGTTTTTTTTCATAGATGTAACGGAAAACGGATAAAAAAGCTTATAACACGAAACGTACGGTACGCCAAACAAACCTTGGTAATTCCAGTTTTTTTCAAGATAGAAAAAAGTTGCAGGAAAAAAAATATCTGGATAGAAGTAATTAAAAATTAGAAAAAGATAAAGGAGAATAAAGTAATTTTTGGATAAAATCACTACCGATCTTTTTTATTTGCCCTATCAAGCGGATAACTATGTTTTATATGCGCCGCTATTAGGGTTTGCTTGTGTTGTCAACCGGAGTGTCGTTAATTTATTGGCGGAATTGCCAAATGGCGGGGCGGCAAAGACAGGCGCAACCGGCCGGAAAACGCTCGATTATCTGATCCAAAAGGGAGTAATCAACGGTCCGGAAATGGCGGCGCCTGGTTTCAATCGCCCCCAAATTTTTGCTCCCTCCAAACTAACCTTATTCCCGGCCAATCAATGTAATCTGCGGTGCCGGTATTGTTATGCGGCATCCGGGCAAGTCAGGCCGTTAGTAATGGATTGGAAGATTGCCACCAGCGCAATTGACTATTTCTTAAAACTTTTAGAAAACCAAGGGCGCAAGCTGTTTCTGTTAGAATTGCACGGCGGGGGGGAACCGTTTCATGCCTGGCAGTTGGTGCAAAAAATTGTTTATTATGCGGAGGAACAGTGTGCCAGGCGGAGTATCAATTTTGAAGCCATAGCCGGAACGAATGGTGTTTTAACGGAAAAACAATTACAATGGATTATCGATCATATTGCTTCATTAAATGTATCTTTTGATGGTTTGCCGCATGTTCAGGATTATCATCGGCCGTTAGCCAATGGCGCTTCTTCTTTTGCCCGGGTGGATCAGGCATTCGGATTTTTTGATGAACATAATTTCCCTTATGGAATCCGTTGTACGGTCAGCGCTTATAATGAAAATCTGTTGGAAGAGACAATTGATTTCATAACTACTAATTATAAAACCAGGCTGATTTACCTGGAACCGGTTAATACTTGCGAAAATGTATTTCATACCGCTGAAATTCGGAAGCCCAACTTAGCTAAATTTGTGGAGGTATTCCCTAAAATTGATTCGCTATGCCGCAAGCGGGGAGTTTATTTAGGATATTCCGGCGCGAATCTTGAGCGGTTGTCAAATACGTTTTGCTATGTGGGAACCGATGATTTTGCCGTGACTCCGGATGGTTATTTGACGAATTGTTGGGAAGTATCGAGCAGGGATCACCCATTGGCGGAAACCTTTATTTTCGGCAATATTTTACCAACGGGCGAAGTGGAAGTTGACCGGGAAAAATTGGCTTATCTTAAGACTCTTACCCTGGACAATTTTCAATATTGCCAAGATTGCTTTGCCAAATGGCATTGCGCGGGTGATTGCGCGGTTAGACTGGAACCTGGGAATTATTTTGAGGCGCGCGGCGGTGAACGCTGTGAAACAACCAGGTTGCTGTTAAAGAATAAAATTATCGGTTTGTTTGATAAAAAAGATTATTACCAGCCGGTTGACCGGTGAGCTTCGGGTCTTCCCGCGGCTCAATAGTTACCAACCAATTAAGAAATTAAGAAAGGAAGAATGCGGGATGAAAATAGCTAACGACAAAATGTCCAGGCGCGAGTTTTTGAAAATGGCGGCGGTGGTAGGTGGTTTGGCTCTGGCGGGAGGCGGCGTTAAGCGAAGCGCCGGCCTGTTAAGGCGTTTTACCGGTCAAAGCGATAGTCTGCGGCAGGAATGGCGTCTTAATCCCGCTTTCCGGATTAATGAATTATCCACCGGCGCAATTGAGCTTTATACCCATTTGGGCACGGGCGAATTGCTGAAAACTACCTTTTCCGGCCTGGAAGCGGACATTTTCCGGTTGCTCGACCGGGAACAACCGGTAATCAATCATCTTCCGGCACTGGCCGGACGTCATAACCTGTCCGTCGAGCGGTGCCGGGCAAAGGTCCGGTATGCGCTACGCGATTTTAAAAGATCCAGCCTGGTGTATACCGGCGCCAGGATGCTGGTAAAAGTGGTCGAGGTGGGTTAACCTTGAAGAACACTACTTATCAAGTAACCGCCGATCTGTTTTCGATTCCTTATCGTGAGAATTATATTCTTTACGCCCCGCGGGCCGGATTCGCCTGCGTGGCCAACCGGGATCTGGTTAATCTGTTGGCCGGTTTGGAACAGGTGGATCCGGCCACTTTAAATCAGGAACAAAAAGGTGCTTTGGATTATTTATGCCGGAAAGGCATCGTGAACGGTTCGGATGAATTGAACTGCCTCAAGGTCTTTCCGGAGAAATACGCGCCGGTTCAGGTAACGCTTTTTCCCACCAATCAATGCAATTTAAAATGTAAATATTGTTACGCCTCCGCGGGCGATTTCAAACCGGTGACCATGGACTGGCATTATGCGGTAGCCGCGGTTGAGCAAGTGATTAGGAATATGAAGGAGCAGGGGTTGACCTATTTCTCCCTGGGATTTCACGGCGGGGGGGAACCGCTTTATCCCTGGCGGTTTATCCAACGGGTCGTTACCTATGTTGAGGAAAGATGCGCTCAAGAAGGATTCAAGCCGGCCTTTTTTTCCGCGACCAACGGGGTGCTGTCCGAAAAACAATTGGAATGGATTGTAAAGCATTTCGTGAGTCTGAATATTTCATTTGACGGCTTGCCTCATATTCAAGATCTGCACCGGCCTTTTGAGAATGGGAAGGGTTCATTTGAGTTCGTGGACCGCGCCATGCGGTATCTGGACGAGAAAGGGTTTAATTACGGGATTCGCAGCACCATCAGCGCCCATAATGTGGATTTGATGCGGGAAAGCATCGCGTATATCGGGGCGAATTACAAAGCCAAAACAGTCCACTTTGAACCGCTTTTTTATTGCGGCCGTTGTAAAACGGATGAAGATCTCAAACCGGATATTCAAAAATTCGCCGCTAATTTTCTGCTTTGTGAACCGGACTGTAAAAACTATGATTTCGCCTTTACTTATTCCGGGTGCCGGATCGAAAACCTCTCCAGTTCTTTTTGCGGTGTTTCCATGGACAATTTCTCGGTAACGCCGGATGGTTATATCACAACCTGTTATGAAGTGACCACCCGGGACGATCCCAAGGCGGAAACTTTTTTTATCGGGAGAATCGGCGCGGACGGCCAATTGATTATCGATGAAACCAAACGGCGGTTTTTACATTCGCTGACGGTCGACAAATTGGACTTTTGCCGGAATTGTTTCGCCAAATGGCATTGCGCCGGGGAATGCGCCGCCAAATTGGGCCATGAGGATTACACCGGAAAACGAGGCCATGACCGCTGTGAACTGAACCGTCAGCTGGTGAAAAGCAGGTTGATCGGCCTGATCGAAGGTACTTATTATCATCCGGCCATGAAATATTATGGAGAAAAACAGGATGGGTAATATTTTTAGTTGGTAAACGACCAGAGGAGGATAAAAATGGCTAAAAATCCCAATGATCGCCTTAAAAAACAGGGTAGCGACAGCAGCGACCCCAAAGTATAGAATTCTATCGACATTAAAATCCCCGACAAGGAAGTACACCTGATGCAGCCGGACGAAAATCCCCCGAAAGGCGGCGGCACCTGTTCCTGTAATTCGGTGTGCACCTGTGTGCCGGTGAGTTCCTGTAATTGCAACATGGTTTGCACCTGTGATGCGGTTTGTTCCACCAACAGTTGCACCTGTCATCCTTTCGCCGGCTGCAGCGCCCATTCTTGCAGTTGCGTGCCAGTTTGCTCTTGTCACGGAGTTTGCACGACGTGTACGACCTGCACCACGGGGGGGCATTACTGGCATCCCAACTAAAAAAACGGTAGCGCGGGTGAACATGCGATTTCACTGATTTTTAGCTTTATTCACCCCGCTTTTAATGGTTTAGCGCGCGGAAGGAAGGGATAAAATCATGAAACCGAAACCATTGTTATTACTTTTGATATTTTTACTCATTTTATCCATGTCTGGATGTTTTAAACCTGCCGACGGCACCCTCAAATGGGCTTATGAAGCCGGGGACATGGTTTCTCCCCCGGTGGTGGCCTCGGATGGAACGATATATGTGGGGTCGGGGAAAAAACTATGTGCGATTAATCCCGACGGCACTCTTCAATGGGCTTATGAGGCCGGGGACAGGGTCTATTCTCCGAGTATCGGTCCGGCTGGGTCGATATATGTGGGGGCGGAGGATAAAAAACTATATGCGCTCAATCCCAACGGTACTCTTAAATGGGTATATGAAGCCGGAGGCAATATTTATTCCCCGGTGGTCGGCGTGGACGGGACGATTTACGCGGAGACGTTTTTAGGGCAGTGCAGATTTTTCGCCGTCAATCCCGACGGTACTCTTCGATGGGAGTATGAAATCAGGACCGGTATTTACCCCTTCCCGGCGATTGGCCCGGATGGAACGGTTTATGTGGGAATAACCAATAATGAACTTTCCGCCCTCAACCCCGACGGCACCCTTCAATGGACGTATGCGACCGAAGGCAATGTTTCCTTTCCCGCAATCGGCCCGGATGGCACGATTTATGCCGGAGCCCAAAAAAGTCTTTATGCAATCAACCCCAACGGTACCCGAAAATGGGTTTATAAAATCGGCAACAGCGTCTATTCCCCGACAGTAGGTAGGGATGGGATAATTTATATAGGGTCGGATGATCGATATCTCTATGCGATCAAACCCGATGGTTACATACAATGGAAGTACTTAATCGGAACCGTTGTTCTTTCGCCACCAGTGGTTGGCGCTGATGGAATGGTTTATGTGGTATCCGGGAAAAAACTCTATGCGCTCAACCCCAACGGCACCCTCAAATGGGAGTATGAAACCGGGGGTACTGCCGGTTATTCTCCGGTAATCAGCCTTGATAGAACGATTTATGTGGGATCATCCGATAAAAAAATCTATGCGATTCACTGCGGCAGTAAAGGAGATTGGCGAAATTCCCGTCAAAACAAGGATAATCGTGCTCTTTCCGGAATGCTGGCTTTGTTGGTTCAAAAACAGGATGCGGAGAAATTTAATTATTTAACCGGCGACGCCGGTATGGATAAATCCTGGAAACTGTATAATTCGTATCAACAAAAACTGACCATCGAGAAAGCCGGTTTTAAAAGTTCGCAAATTACCCTAAAAACCAAACTGCCGCTGACGATTGAGCCTGGTGAAACAGCTTCATTATCCGCTGTTTTTACACCGTTAAAAGCCGGTTATTATGAGTCCGAATGTGAAATGACCTACAAAGTTGATCGTAAAGCGCAAACCGTGGTAAGAAAGATTTTTTTTGGCGGCATTTTTTTGGAAGACGGCAGCGAATTGGCTGATACGGCCAAACAGGCACTAAGTGCCTATCAGGCCTGCTACGCCAAAGATCCTGATTCCGCCGCGACAATTAATAACAAAGGCGTCCTGTACCGGTTACTGGGCAAGTATAAACTGGCGGAAGATTGTTTTATTCGGGCCTTGAATAAGACGAAGACCGCAAATTACGGCGGTATTAAAATGAATCTGGGCGTTATCCGGTCGGACGATAAACAGACGGATCAAGCTTCCCTGTATTATCAGCAAGCCTTGCAAGATTTTAAAAAGAATGAAAAACGTTCCACTCTGGCGCCCCAAATCTACTTTAACCAGGCCTGGGAAGCTTATAACGGCGGGCAGTTGGCAACGGCGCTGGCGGAAGTCAATAAGACCATTGGCCATCAAAAAGCGAATGAATATCTGAAAGCCAAAGCTTATGTATTACGGGGCGCGATTTATGTAAAACAAAAGCAGCCACGCCTGGCGGAAGCGGATTTTCAAAAAGCGATGGGGCTGGATTCCAAGGGACCGATTGGCGGGATGGCTAAAGAGAATCTGGCGCTGTTACCTTAAAAAAGTTTTGTTATGAAAGGGAAGGCGGTCTTCCGGGATGTAATAGGCTTGAATAAGTGTGTATCTTCGGGACTTGCGGGAAAGAAGTGGAGAAACATGAAATCAAAATTATTATTATTTCTGCTGGTATTTTTACTCGCCACACCCTTATTTAGCGCTACTGAACCTGCCGATGGTACTCTCAAATGGGCATTCGCCACCGGGTCTTGGGTTCACTCCTCCCTGGCGATTGGGGCGGACGGCACCATCTACGCGGGGTCCGATGATAAAAAACTTTATGCGTTAAAACCGGGCGGCATCTTTAAATGGGTGTTTTCCACCGGAGGTGATGTCGTCTCCTCCCCGGCGATCGGCGTGGACGGCACCATCAATGTGGGCTCAAGAGATAATAAACTCTATGCGCTCAGTCCGGATGGTACTCAAAAATGGGTATTTATCACCGGGGATTGGGTCGACTCCTCCCCGGCGATTGGGGCGGACGGCACTATCTACGTGGGGTCCGATGATAAAAAACTTTATGCGCTAAAACCGGACGGCATTCTCAAATGGGCGTTTACCACTGGAGGTGGTATCTATTCCTCTCCGGCGATCGGAGCGGATGGCACCATCTATGTGGGGTCAAGAGATAATAAACTCTATGCGCTTAATCCCGACGGCACTCAAAAATGGATATATAAGACCGGAGATTGTGTTACCTCTTCCCCGGCGATCGGGACGGACGGCACCATCTATGTGGGGTCAAACGATCATAAACTCTATGCGTTCAACCCGGACGGCACGCTCAAATGGAGGTTTACCACTGGAAAAGAAGTCGGCTCCTCTCCGGCGATCGGGGCGGACGGCACCATTTATGTGGGGTCAAAAAATAATAAATTCTATGCAGTCAACCCCGACGGAACTCTCCGATGGGCGTATACGACCGGTGGTTTTATCGACTCCTCGCCGGCCGTGGGTATTGACGGGACGATTTTTGTGGGGTCGGGTGATCATAGGCTCTATGCATTTAATCCAGACGGAACTCTTAAATGGACGTATCAGGCCGGAGATTGCATTACCTCTTCTCCGGTGATCGATACTGGCGGAACGATTTATATGGGGTCAATCGATAATAAACTCTATGCGATCCAATGCGGCAGTAAAGGCGATTGGCCGAAGTTTCATCAAAACAATGCTAATCGTGGTAAAGCTCCCGGCAGCATACTGATTTTTCCGGATCAAAAACCGGGCGTGGAAACATTTTTATATTTAACCGGCGGGGCCGGTGTAGACAAATCCTGGCAATTATACAATTCTTCCGAACAGGAATTAACCGTCGAGAAAGTTAGCTTTAACAATGCGCCGGTTTCTTTAAAAACCGGGCTGCCGTTTAAGCTGAGGCCGGGCCAAACAGTTTTGTTATCCGCTGTTTTCACTCCGCTTAATACCGGATATTATGAGACCACCTGTGAAATAACCGGCACGGTTAATGATCAAACGAAAATCGTGACCTGGAAAATCGATTTGGGGAACATATTTTTAGCGGATGGCAGTGAATTGGCCTATACGGCCAGACAGGCGCTAACCTCGTATCAGGCCTGCTATGCCAAAGATCCGGATTCCGCCGCCACCTTCAATAACCGGGGCGTCCTGTACCGGTTATTGGGCAAGTACCAATTGGCGGAAAAATGTTTTAATCAGGCTTTGAATAAGACTAAAACCATAAATTACGGCGGTATTAAAATGAATCTGGGCGTTATTCAATCGGACTTGGAGCAACGGGATCAAGCTCCCCCGTTTTATAATCAAGCCGTGACGGATATAAAAAACAACGAAAAAGATTCCGTTTTGGCCCCGCAAATCTACTATAATCAGTCCTGGGAAGCTTATGTGAATAATCAGCCGGAAACGGCATTGGAGATAATCGGCCGGACTATTGCCCATCCGAAAGCTAATCCCTATCTGCAAGCCAAAGCTTATGTGTTGCGGGGAGCAATTTATTTGAAACTAAAGAAACCGGGCCCGGCTAAAAAGGACTTTAAAAAAGCGATGGAGTTGGATCCTAAAGGGCCAATCGGCAAGCTGGCCAAGGACAATCTGGCGATGCTGCCGTAAAGGGGGAGAAAGCCATGAAACCGAAACTATTATTATTACTGCTGATATTTTTACTCGCTTTGCCCTTGTTTGGCGCCGCCGAATCCGGCGACGGCACTCTCAAATGGACGTTTACTACCGGCAGTTGCGTCCAATCCTCCCCGGTGATCGGCGCGGATGGGACGATTTATGTGGGGTCATGGGATAAAAAGCTCTATGCGATTAACCCTGATGGTACTCGTAAATGGGCGTTTGCAACCGGAGACAGTATTAACTCCTCCCCGGCGGTGGCCCCGGACGGGACGATTTATATCGGGTCGGATGATTTAAAACTTTATGCGCTCAAACCCGATGGTACCCAAAGATGGGTATTTGATACCGGTGGATGGGTTAAATCTTCCCCGGCGGTGGGCGCGGAT
>JBJKPO010000323.1:0-1747 GCA_046706235.1 Bacillota bacterium
ATATAATCCCACGGACCGGCCCGCGCCGTTCCCTCAGGATTTGAACATCAAGACCTAGCCTTTCCATGATCTACACCCCCATCCGGAATTTATCCCTAAATAAATCCAACAATTCATTCGTAAACTAAAAAAACCGGTTATACCCGGTTTCCATCGAATACACTTAAACAACTCTAGAAAACACCTATCCTTATTTTACGCGACTTCCATTCAAGACCGTCATATTGGCAGGCGCCACACAAACCCGGTTCCGGCCGGCTTTTTTGGCTTCGTATAATGCTTCATCCGATTTTTGAAGCAAGTCTTCATAACCGCCGGAAACCAACGGGTAATTTGCTACACCGGCGCTTAAGGTAATATTGATTCGATTCCCTTCGGTGGTGGTAAATTCATTCTCCGCGATGCAGCGGCGAATCTGTTCGGCAAACTTAACAGCTTCGGCTTGATTTGTTTCGGGAAGGACAATTACAAATTCTTCTCCTCCATAACGGGCCAATATTCCCGCCGGCAACATTCTTTGAATCAATTTGGTGGTCGTTTTCAGCACCAGGTCCCCGGCCAAATGTCCGTATTGATCGTTAACCCGTTTAAAAAAGTCCATGTCGAACATAATCAGAGAAACCGTATCCGGCTTTTTAGCAAAAAGGTCCGCCACATAATTAATCAAATACATCCGGTTATGCGCTCCGGTCAATGCGTCATGAATCGCCATTTGCCTCATCTTACCGTAAAGGTAAGCGTTTTCGACCGACAGGCTCAATTCCTGGGCAATCAATTTGGCGAACTCAACCAGATCGGGGCTTAACCCTGTTTTTAATTCATGCTCGATGGCCATGATCCCCTGGCAACCCCGGCGGCCGGTCAAGGGAATCGCTAAAATACTATGGATATCCCGTTTATTAAGTTCCATAATTTCACGGGGTTTCATATCGGCTTCCGTATAAATGCGCCGGTTGCGCCACGCCCTGGCAATGATACTTGAGTCGGACACGGAGATGGATTCGATATTTTCAAATTCGTTACTGGTAATTCCCGAACCGGCCCTGGCGGTTAATATGTTTTTTTCGTCATCCATCATATAAATAGCGCAACTTTTGCTTCCGAAAACTCCCATGATGATATCGGTAGCTTTTTTAAGTAAATTATCCGTTTCCAATTCCCGGCTCATTTCCTCGAGAATCAATTGAACCGTATATGATTGAGCATATTTTTCCTCTAAATTCAAATATGAATATAGCAGTTGCTCATATTTTCGCCGGTACTCATCAATGGCTTGCCCTTGTTTGGCCAATAACGATCCGAATGATTTTTGTTTGATAACATAAGCAATAATCATTAATAAAACTACACTTAATAGAATAAATGTCATAGTCATATCCTGGTTTAACCTCTCCTTATTACTTTTATTATCGGTTCAATTCAAAATTTCTTGATGCGGGTCTGCCGGTTATCAAAAATAGGTTTAGGTCAAATGAGGAGCCGATTTAAAAAAGCTATAGAAACTGTCGAATTATGACGAAATATATAAATATATATTTACCTGGGTTTATTTTACCGTAAATCCACTAAAAACCGGTTATCAGGAGGATCCATGTCACTTATATCTTCCCCCAACCAATCAGCTTGGGTTGTAGCCGCGGATATGGGGTTGGGGCACCAACGAGCCGCTTATCCATTAAAAGAACCGGGCGGTAATCGCTCATTAACCGCTGGTGCTATTGAATATTCGACCGCCAGAGAAAATAAA
>JBJKPO010000324.1:0-3850 GCA_046706235.1 Bacillota bacterium
TATCGTAGGGTCTTAGCTACTATTATCGATAAATTTGACGGCGGTCCGGTGGGGCTGGATACGATTGCCGCATCGATCAGCGAAGAACCGGAAACCATTGAGGATGTATGCGAACCGTTTTTATTGCAAACCGGCTTTATTCAACGTACTCCGCGGGGCCGGATCGCGACCAGACTGGCTTATGAGCATTTAAAGCGAAAAATACCCAAAACCGATTATCAAGAGGGGCTGTTTGCCAATTGAAAGATATCTTTTTACATGCTTGCTGTGGACCTTGTTCTTGTTACAGCACTGAAAAGTTAATAGATGAAGGACTGAATCCGACTCTGTTTTTTTATAATCCGAACATTCACCCTTATCAGGAGTATCAGTCCCGTCTGGAAAGTTTGCAACGGTTGGCTCAAATCAGGGTATTGCCGGTTTTTGTCGAACCAGGATATGAATTGGAGCAATTTTTAGCCGCGGTAGCCGATAACCCGGGCGATCGCTGCCGGCATTGTTACCGGATTCGCCTGGGGAAAGCGGCATTAAAGGCCAAGGAACTCGGGTTTACTGTATTTTCCTCGACATTATTAATCAGTCCGTATCAAAACCGGGATTTATTGGTGGAAATCGGGCATGAGCTTGCCGGGGAGCATGGTTTGCAATTTCATGATGAGGATTTCCGACCGGGGTTCCGACGAAGTCAAGCAATGGCGAAAGAGTTGGGATTATACCGTCAAAAATATTGCGGTTGCATATATAGCGAAAAGGAACGTTTTTATAAGGAAAAATTATGAGTCTGTACCGAACCAATGTTATAGTTCTCAAGGCCAGGAACTTCGGTGAAGCGGATCGAATCCTGATGTTACTGAGTGAGGATCGGGGTAAATTTGCGGCGATTGTCAAAGGAGCCCGGCGCGGCCGCAGCCGGTTCGTCGGGAATACCCTTCCGTTTAATTTATTGAAAGCGATGTTTTTTACCGGTAAAAGTATGGATACTCTCAGCCAGGCGGAATTGGGGCATTCTTTTACCATGCTCCGGGAGGATTTAATGAAACTGGCTTATGCCAGTTTTTGGGTTGAATTGGTGGATGGATTTGTTGCGGAGAGGGTTGAAGTCAAGGAAGTTTTCCAGTTTCTGCTGGCCGCCTTTTTGACGTTGGAACAGACTCCGCAACCGGCGCTGCTTAATCTTGCTTTTGAGATCGGATTGTTGAATTATTTGGGTTATCAGCCTGAACTTTGTTTATGCGTGGACTGCGGCAAATTGATCGGCGCTGAATCTTTTTTTTCCGCGCAGGCCGGGGGCGTACTCTGTGGAGGCTGCCGCGCGCATTATGCGGACCCGGTCCCGGTAAAACCGGTAGTCCTGGATTTAATCAAACAGTTGGCCGCCACTGATCTACGTGAATTAAACAAGGTTAATGGCTCGAAAGACGATTACCGAATCATTGGCGCCATTTTGTTGCATTTTATGGAAACCAGACTGGAACGGTCTTTTAAATCCAATCTTTTTTTAGAAAACTTACTATCGTTAAATTAAACCTCGATCCGGCAAGTACATTTAAATTTTCTTGAAATACAAAGAAAAATTTGCCGATCGGGTTTATCTACTGAATCCGGCAAGTCCCTATTTAGAAAAATTTTTAAGTTACTTGCCGGATTCAGGTTAAAAAATTTAATGGAACGCGTCGCTTTTTCCAGGAATCCGGTCCGTGTCGCATATAAAAATCTTTCTTGGGGTAATCTACCATCAAAGATTGTTTGGGGAGGATTTTAGCGGATGGATAATTTGGAAAAAATCGATATTGTGCGGAATCGGATGAACGTTACCTATGAGGAGGCCAAACAGGCTTTGGAGTCATCTGATTGGGATGTAATTGAGGCCTTGGTATTACTGGAAAAAGAGGAAACTGGCAAGAAGGAAGAGATCTTTACCCGCGGCAGCGAATTGGTGGAAAAAGTCAAGGAATTGGTTCGTAAAGGGAATGTTACCAAGATTAAAGTCAAACAGGACGACCAGGTTTTGATTGAAATCCCGATAACGGCCGGAGTGGTGGGAGCATTACTCGCCCCTCAGCTTGCAATTATCGGAGCGGTGGCGGCCCTGGTCAGCAAATGCACTATTGAAATCGAACATTTTGATGTTACGGTATACCATTGACAGAAACAGTATGATTTGTTAGGATAATTAATAGTAATTCATTGGTTGATTTTGACATAATTTAATGACAAAGGATATTACTTGCGCCGGAAAGAGAGCCGGTCTTTTTTAATATTAGATATTAAGCGGAGAATGAAATGGAACAAGTCGCTCGATTCAATAAACAAATCATGAAATTAATCAAACGAGATTGGCCGGTTTTTTTGATGATGGTCTTGTTATTCTTTGCCGGAGTCTGGCTTGGGGGAAGGGCGCCTCAAATGAACCAGGCTTTGGCTGGGATTTTGGAAAAGCAAGCTTTGCAAAAATTTGAATCGATGGCCAAGTGGCTAACGAATATGCCATTTTTTGTCTGGATTTTGGTGATTTGGTTTAATAATTTACTGGCTTCGACCGTATCGTTTTTCAGTGGGATTTTATTGATACCGCCCGCGCTTATGGTATTAGCCAACGGTGCAATTGTGGGTTTGGTTCAAAAGATTAGCGTAACTCATGGTATCGACGGCTTTCATTTTTACCTTGGCATTATGCCGCATGGGATTTTCGAATTGACGGCTTTTTTTATCGCCGCCGGGCTTGGGATCCGTTTCGGATTAGTTTTTTACCGGTCCTGGTGGCGAATATTGACCGGCAGGGGTAACAACGGCCTGGTTAAGAGTTTTGCGGCCGAGATGAAATATTATTTAATATTGATTGTGATATTATTTTCAATCGCGGCAATCATTGAAGTCACCGTCAGTCCGTTATTATTGCATTAATTTTTATTTTTCACGCCGTTCTTTAATAAGATATTATTAACGATAAATGAATGGAGGTTCTTCAATGACGGAAATTCAAGCTGCCACTACGATGGATAAGATTGTATCACTTGCCAAACGGAGGGGATTCATTTTTCAGTCGAGCGAGATTTACGGCGGTCTGAACAGTTGTTGGGACTACGGTCCGTTGGGGGTTGAGTTGAAAAACAACGTGAAACGGGCCTGGTGGCGCAAGGTGGTTCAAGAACGGGATGATATGGTGGGACTGGACGCGAGTATCCTGATGCATCCCCGCGTTTGGGAAGCCAGTGGTCATGTGGCCGGATTTACCGATCCGCTGGTGGATTGCAAATCATGTAAGCAAAGGTTCCGGGCCGACCATCTCGAGGGTGATAGATGTCCGGCCTGCGGCGGTGAATTAACCGAAGCCCGCCAGTTTAATTTGATGTTCAAGACTTTTATGGGACCGGTCGAGGATAACGCCGCCGTTGTTTATTTAAGGCCGGAAACCGCTCAGGGAATTTTTGTTAATTTCAATAATGTATTAACCACGACTCGTTTAAAGCTGCCTTTTGGCATTGCCCAGATCGGAAAATCGTTTCGCAATGAAATCACCCCCGGTAATTTCACCTTTCGGACCAGGGAGTTCGAACAAATGGAAATTGAATATTTCGTAAAACCGGGTTCGGATGAACCAATTCATCAAGATTGGCTTAAGCAGCGGTTTCAATGGTATATCGACCTCGGTTTGACCAAGGAACGGCTGCGGCTGCGGGAACATGGCCGGGATGAACTGGCCCATTACGCGAAAGGTTGTTACGATATCGAGTATTATTTCCCGATGGGATGGTCGGAGCTTGAGGGAATAGCCAACCGGACCGACTTCGATTTAAAACGCCATATGGAATATAGTGGCGCTAACTTGGAGTATTTCGATCAAGAAGCC
>JBJKPO010000325.1:0-6110 GCA_046706235.1 Bacillota bacterium
GGCCCAAATAACCAATATCAAGGAATACTGACGAAAAAATACGGGCCGGAGTTTTTGAAATTCGCTCAAGAATATACAGGTGCGGAGCTTAAAACCAAAAAGACGGGAATCGATGTTTTACCGAAAAACGAGATTGATCAATATGCGCTAAGCATCGCCAGCCGAATCGGGTCCGGCGAAACACCAGCCATCAGGGAATTAAAGCAACATCTGCAAAACGAGTTGGTCAAAAAAAGTGGCGCCGGTAAGGCTAGCGTAAATAACACCGGTCACGAGTGGCAAAACTACGCGGAAAAAGCGGTGAGCGCCCATCAAAGCGAGTTAATCAATCCCAGCGACCTCAAGTTCAGGCAAGTCGCAATCGATTCGGAAGTAATGGAACTATCCGCCTCGGAAAATGGGATACTGATTGTAAAGATGTGTGATAAGGAAAGCAAGAACACCTTTTCCGATCAGTTTGTCAAAGGCATCGGCACGATAGCGGAGCATATCAAGAACCATAAAGAGTACAGAGTCGTGATATTGACCGGATTTGACAGTTATTTCGCCTGTGGCGGAACCAAGGAGGAACTATTAAAGATCCACCAGGGAAAAGTTAAATTTACCGACAATCAGTTTTTTAGTTTGGCGCTGGAGATTGAAATACCGGTAATCGGAGCGATGCAGGGGCATGGAATCGGAGCGGGCTGGGCCTTCGGAATGTTTTGCGATTATCCGGTTTTTAGCGAAGAAAGTATTTATACAGCTAATTTTATGCGGTATGGTTTTACTCCCGGCGCCGGAGCAACCTTGATATTCCCAAAGCGTTTCGGATACAGTCTGGGCGAAGAGATATTATTTACGGCCAAACAATATCAAGGCGCGGAATTAAAACGCCGCGGAATAAAATATCCGGTATTGCCGCGCGCCGAAGTGGTTGATTTTTCCCTGGACCTGGCCAATAAGCTTTGTTGTTATACCGCGGCGGAGTTAATCGCCAAAAAGAATGCTTTAAACCGGGAATTAAGGGCCAAGCTAACCAAGATATACGAAAAAGAACAGGCAATGCACCAAAAGACGTTTGCCGGCAATGAAGCGGTACTCAACCGAATCGAAAAGTATTTTAACGCGGGAAGCGAAGATCCGGTTTTGCAAAACAGCGGTATCGCCCTGAAAACCTCACCAGAGAGTCCGGCAATGGAATTGTCCCCCACTTTTCCGCTCTCTTTGGAATCATTGCAAAACGAGCTATTACAAAGCCTATCCAAAGCCTTATATATCAAAATAGCCGATATCGACTTCCATAAAAAATTCATCGAAATGGGCATGGATTCAATTATCGGCGTGGAATGGATTAAAAGTGTCAATCAGCAATTCGGCACTTCTTTTTCGGCGACGACCGTTTATGATTATCCCACCGTCGTGGAATTCACTGAATATTTACGGCAAAACCTGAAACAACAATTCACGCTGCCGGAACAAATCGTTACCGAAGCACCGGGCCGTCATTATGAAGGGTTATCTTTTTATAGCGCCGACTGTAAAGGCGATTTCGAACAAGATAGGAAGATCTCCGTATATTATAAAATAAATCCCGAAAACAATATTTGTCTCAAAGAGCACCTGGTTTTTAAAGAATATGTATTGCCGACCGACGCCTATTTGGAACTAATATACGTCAGCCTGCAAACATACTTCGATACGGAGTCGATTATTTTCAAAGACCTGGCGCTGCTCAATCCCTTGCTGGGGCTGGACAATCAGGATAGTTACGTAAGAATCGAGTTTGGAAATTATGATGGGAATTTGCAGGTTACAGTGCAATCCAGTACCAGCGGCCACTTAAGCGACGAGATAATTCATGTAAGAGGCTTTGTAGCTTCGGCCGTTCGATCGCAACAACCCGCCGTGAAATTTCCCGTAGCTGTAAATGCGGCGGTTGAAAAAGTAATCGCGGCCGCGGAACTAACTGATATTTTCTCCGGCAAGATTGATCTGGGGGAGTTTTATCATAGTCTGAAAAAATTGACCTATTATGAACATCACGCGATAGCTGAGATCAAACTCGACAAGAATAATCCCCGGTTTCTGTTAAACCCTTCGGTGATCAACGCCGGTCTGGTTTGCGTAATGACTTACGGCCCTTACCGGTTGGAAAAGGAATTTACGGTTGGGGCGGATCTATTTTTACCTTCACGAATCGATAATTTAACGGTTATCAGCGAATTAACGCGTCAAAAATATTATGGTTATACCGAGGTTAAAGCTATTCAAAAGGATAGTATTGATTTATATTTGGAAATTGTGGACGAAGATCATCAACCCTGTCTGATAGTGGAAAATATACGGCTGCAACGGGTTACTGCGGATACCATCCGGAATGCAACCATGAATATAAAGCAAGGACGTTTCGAAACGAAAGATGGATTCGATTATCACAACGATATCCTCCAAACGGAGGTGGCGGTTATCGGAATGTCCTGCCGCCAGCCAAAGAGCAAGGATATTAACGAGTTCTGGCGGAATTTGAAGAATGGCGTTGATTGTATTACCGAAATTCCAAAGGATCGCTGGCCGGATTTTCAAGACTGGTATCATCCCGATCCCCAACATAAAAATACTTCCTACTCAAAATTCGGGGGATTTTTAGATGACGTGGATCAATTTGACGCCAAGTTCTTTAATATTTCGCCGGCGGAAGCGGAAGTGACGGATCCGCAACAACGGATTTTTTTGGAAGAAGCCTGGAAATGCATCGAAAATGCCGGATATTCCCCCGCCGCGCTCAGTGGCCAAGCGTGCGGCGTTTATGTCGGCAATGCGACCGGCGATTACCAAAAGATTTTGGCCCAAAAATATCAAGACACGGTTGGGCTGTCATTCATGGGTACATCAAACGCAATATTGGCCGCCAGGATCGCCTATTTTTTGAATCTCAAGGGCCCGGCCATCTCCATCGATACCGCCTGTTCCTCATCGTTAACCGCGATTCACCTGGCTTGTGAAAGTATCCGGCAAGGTGAAAACCAATTGGCCATCGCCGGGGGGATTAATTTATTTTTAACCCCGCTTACTCATATATTGACATCGCAGGTCGGGATGCAAAGCAAGGACGGAAAATGTTATAGTTTTGACCAGGCGGCCAATGGCACGGTTTTTTCGGAAGGATGCGGAGTTGTTTTATTAAAATCATTGGCGCTGGCTAAAAAAGACGGGGATACTATTTTAGGAGTCATCAAGGGTTCCGGGATTAATCAAGACGGCAGGACCAATGGGATTACCGCTCCCAGTTCCAAATCCCAGGAGGAATTGATTACGGCGATTTATCAAAAATTCAAGATAAATCCCGAAAACATCGGTTACGTGGAAGCTCACGGAACAGGTACTTCATTGGGCGACACCATTGAATTTGAGGCGTTAACCAAAGCCTTTCGCAAGTTTACCGCCAAAGAAAACTATTGTGCCCTCGGCACGGTGAAAACCAATATCGGCCATGGAAGTTACGGCGCGGGAGTCGCCGGATTCATTAAAGTTTTATTGTGCCTGCGGCATCGCCAATATGTTCCTTCCCTGAATTTTCATCACCCCAATCGCAATATTAACTTAATGCAATCGCCTTTTTTCGTTAACACGGAATACCAAGACTGGGATATCGAGCGTCGTAAAGCAAGAACCGCGGCCATCAGTTCGTTTGGATTCAGTGGCACCAATGCCCATATCGTGGTGGAGGAATATATACCGGCGGAAGATACGGGTGGGAATTCAATGATCGTTAATCGCCAAAACCCGGCGCTCGTTCTGTTATCGGCCAAAAGTAAGGAACAAGTGCGGGAACAAGCAAAAAACTTACTGGCAAGCATCAAAGCAAACAATTACACGGACGAGGATCTGGCGAATATTGCCTACACCCTTCAAGTAGGCCGTGACGGAATGGAAGAACGATTAGGATTAATCATCGGTTCAATCGCGGAATTAAAGCAAAAATTAAACGAGTATCTTGCCGGTAAGGAAAATATCGAAAATTTATATGAAGGACAGGTAAAAAAGCATAAAAGTGCTTTCGAAATATTGGGGACGGCTGACGACTTATTAAAAACTATCTTCTCATGGATCGAGAAACGGGATTACCCCAAGTTGGCCGGTTTATGGGTAGCCGGATTAGAAATTGATTGGAGCAGGTTGTACACCCAAAAAAAACCGAAAAGAATCGATTTACCGGCGTATCCCTTTGCCAGGGAAAGATATTGGGTGGTAGGGGCGAATTGCCATTCGCCCATCCGTTCGCCGAAACATTCATACATCCATCCGTTAGTGCATGCGAACACCTCGACCCTGGAAGAACAGCGATATACCAGTATTTTTAACGGAGAAGAGTTTTTCCTGAAAAATCGGATCGTAAAGGGAGAAAAGATATTACCGGCCGTAGTTTATCTGGAGATGGCCGGAGTAGCCATGGAAAAAGCAACCGGACCGGACCATGGGAGTATCCAACTGGAAAATATAGTATGGATGCAACCTTTAACAATCAATGACCGGTCCCAAGAATTGAATATAGCGCTTTACCCCGAAAACAACGGGCAGATAGCGTTTGAGATCTATGGCAATGGAGGAACCAAAGCGGAAGAAGTCATTTATTGCCAGGGAAGCGGAAGATTCATCGCGCCAGGGCGCGCCAGTGATTTTAAAGCAGCCCCAATCGATATCGAGCGAATTAAAAAAGAATGCAACCAAGGAATTATTACCCAAAACGAATATTATCAGGCATTGGAAGAATCTGGGATTTACCATGGAGCCGGGTATAGAACGCTTCAACAATTGTATATCGGCGCGAACCAGACTTTGGCCGGACTGAAATTACCGCCTGAAATAAAAGAGAACCAGGCTGAGTATTTATTGCATCCAAGCTTAATGGATGAAGCCGTGCAGTCGTCACTGGGATTGATGTTTCATCCCGGGGGGGATGCCTTCCATTTTAATCCCACCGCGCCATTTGCCTTAAAGAAGTTGGAAGTGTTCGGCAAGTGCGGTGAAAAGATGTGGGCGGTGGCTGGATATTCCCAGGGGAATCATGGCGAAAGCGGAGTCCGAAAAGTCGAAATCGACTTGTGTGATGATGAAGGCAAGGTAGCCGTGAAAATGAGCGAGCTGGTATTTCCGGTTTTTCAAAATGAAACATTCGAAGATACCCCCGTTAAAGCTAAAGTATCTTTGGCGCCACCGCAATATCCCTTAATCGAATCAGCGGATGCGGATGTTTTAGAAAAACCGGTATTAACCTTGCATCAGGCCATAAAATGTCAGGAAGAGCAAGTCTATCAGGCATTACCGGTCAAAGTGGCTGAAGAGCGGAAAGACATATTTCATATCAAGATTACCAATGAAAAAAACCGGCCTGAATTATCCTCCGCGCCTAGCGAAGGGTTAAAGGAAAGTTTTAACCGTCTCAAAGGCGACCGGGAAGCGAAAGTTATTTTGCTCGAAGGAAGCGATGATATTTTTTGGGAGGATGCCGCCGAAATCGCGGCGGCGGAAGCGAATGAAACCAACCGGGAAGAACTGGCGGCTCAAATATTGGAAAGTCCGCTGCCCATAGTCAGCGTTATCAAAGGGAATAGCAGCGGACTCGGATATTTAACCGGATTATTAGGGGACTTTGTACTGCTAAGTGACGAGGGCGAATATGCCAATGATTATATACTAAAACAAAATAAGCAATACCAATCGATCATCAACCGGAAATACGGGCCGCGGTTTTTGGAAATAAATAAGGCTTATACCGGCCGGGAGCTAAGGGATAAAAATACCGGTATGCTTATTGTAGCGAAAGACAAAATAGCGGAATACGGAATGGCCCTGGCTAAGCAGATTGCACAAGGGACGCCATCGGCAATCAGGGAATTGAAACAGCGGATGCTGGATACGTTAAAGAACGACGCCGGTCACGCCATGGACGAAACTTTGGATCTGGAATGGGAAAGCTATGCGGCAAAAGCGGTTAGCGATAATAATCGGGAACTGATGAAAATTGGCCGGTTGAAGTTCATCCCGGTAAAAGTCAATTCGGAGGTCGTGACATTAGAAAAAGCGGAGAACGGCATACTTCTGGTTACGATGCATGATCGGGAGAGTAA
>JBJKPO010000326.1:0-5010 GCA_046706235.1 Bacillota bacterium
GCCGAGGAAGAACAATTAGAGGCGATTGCCGCTAGGTTTATCCGGCCGTTTGATTTACTAAAAGCCCCCCTGATCAGGGTTTCCTTGGTAAAAATAGCGGCCGATAAACATTTATTGATGTTTGACATGCATCATATTATTGCTGATGGTGTATCAGCCGTCATTTTAGTGCGGGAGTTCGCGGCCATTTATACCGGTGCTCAATTACCCGAACTCAAGATCCAGTATAAAGATTTTGCCGTTTGGCAGAATGATTTATTTAGCGGTGAAGGAATTAAGAAACAGCAAAAATACTGGTTGGATGTCTTCCAAGGCGACATACCGGTATTGAATTTACCGTCAGATTATCCCAGACCGTCGGTCCGCAGTAATCAGGGCGATAAATTGACATTCCGGTTTGATAATAATATCATTCGCAACCTAAAAAAAGTAGCGGCGGAACAAGGCGCCACCTTATTCATGGCGTTGTTTGCCATCTATAATACTTTGTTATACCGGTATACCGGCCAGGAAGATATGGTGATCGGTACTCCTACCGCCGGTAGACAACATGCCGATCTGGAAAAGATAATCGGGATGTTTGTGAATACCGTCGCACTCCGGAGTTATCCTGAAAGTAACAAGACTTTTAATACCTTGCTCGCGGAAATCAGGGAGAATTCCTTAAAAGCCTTTGAAAACCAGGATTATCAATTTGAACGGCTGGTGGACGATCTCAATATTTTCCGGGATATCAGCCGTAATCCGGTTTTTGATACCATGTTTGTATTGCAAAACATGGGAATCCCTCCCATGAAACTGGGGGAATTGGAATTACTACCTTATCCTTTTGAGAGTAAGACCGCCAAATATGATATTGTATGGGAGATAATTGAAAATTATAACGGTCAAGGGTCGCAGTTGAATATCGAATATTGCGTGAAATTGTTTAACCCGGAAACAATCCAAAGAATGGCCGGCCATTTCATCAATCTGGCGCTCGCCGTGATTCAAAATCCCGAAGCCCGCTTACCGGAGCTCGAAATGCTTTCTGCCGTGGAAAAAAAGCAACTTTTGATTGACTTCAACGATACCCGGGCTGGATATCCGGATACCAAAACGATTCAGCAATTATTTGAAGAGCAAGCGGCGGATACCCCAGAGCGAATTGCCGTGGTTTATGGGGAAGAAGCTTTTGATTATCAGAAATTAAAAGTTAAAGCCAACCAACTGGCCCGTTTATTACGAAACAAGGGAATTTCCAGGGATAAGATCGTGGGGTTGTTGCTGGAGCGCTCTTTGGAGATGATTACGGGGATTTTGGGTGTCTTGAAATCCGGGGGCGCCTATTTACCAATCGATCCGGATTATCCGTTGGAACGGATCAAGTATACTCTTGAAGACAGCGGCGCCAAAATATTGATAATCCAGCAATCGGTATTGGACAAGTTTCGTTTATACCGGGAAGACAAGCTGGATGATATTGAATTAGAAACCAAATTTGAACTGGTCAACTTAGAAGGGTTGGGGGATGATTTAAAGGCGGCTCCCAACCCCGAAAATATTAATCAATCCGGAGATATGGCATATGTAATTTATACTTCCGGAACCACCGGCAAACCAAAGGGGACGATCATTGAGCACCGCAACGTAGTCCGTTTGTTATTCAATGATCGAAACCGCTTTGATTTTAACCAAACGGACGTCTGGACCATGTTTCATTCATACTGTTTCGATTTCTCGGTATGGGAGATGTTCGGCGCATTGCTTTATGGTGGAAAACTGGTGGTGGTACCGAAACTAACGGCGCATGATCCGGCGGCTTATTTGCAATTACTGGTTAAGGAACGGGTTACGGTGTTAAACCAGGTACCCTCATCATTTTATAATTTAATTGCCGTTAAAACGAAATCCCCAGAACCAAAACTCAATTTGCGCTATGTGATTTTCGGTGGAGAGGCTTTGAAGCCATTGGTCTTAAAAGAGTGGAGCCGGCGGTACCCGGATACGAAGCTCATTAATATGTATGGAATCACCGAAACAACGGTTCATGTTACTTATAAAGAGATTACCGCCGTTGAGATTGACCGGAATATCAGCAATATCGGAGTTCCAATACCGACACTCACCGTTTATCTGCTGGATAAAAGTTTACAGATGTTGCCGGTAGGAGTACCCGGGGAGATCTGCGTGGGGGGCGCCGGAGTCGGCCGGGGTTATTTGCATCGTCCCGAACTTACTGCCCGGAAATTTATCGGCAATCCTTATGTTGGGGGTGACCGGTTATACCGTTCCGGTGACTTGGCCAAGCTCCTTCCGAATGGTGAACTGGAATACCTGGGACGAATCGATCAGCAGGTAAAAATCCGGGGATTCCGGGTGGAGTTGGGTGAGATTGAGTCCTTGCTTTTAAAACATGAAGCCATTCAGGAAACCATCGTGCTTGCTAAAGATGATGGTCAAGGCAATAATTATCTATGTGCCTATTTGGTGGCCGAAAGAAAATTAGCGGTGGCGGAACTCCGTAAATATTTATTACAGGAACTGCCTGATTATATGGTTCCTTCTTACTTTATCCTCTTGGAGAAACTACCTTTGACTCGGAATGGAAAAGTTGATCGCGAGGCTCTTCCGAAGCCGGGCGGGATTATCGATACCGGTAGTCAATATATGGCTCCGTCCAATGAGATTGAACTCCAGTTGGTGTCCATTTGGCAGGAAATTCTAGGAGTTCAAAACATCGGCATTCATGACAATTTCTTTGACCTGGGAGGAAATTCACTGATGCTGGTGCGGCTTCATACCAGGCTGGAAATGGAGTTTCCGGAGAAGATCAAAGTCGCCGACTTGTTTATCCATACTTCCGTCGCCAAGTTGGCGGAATTTATCAGCAAGCCATTTGCCGTCAACGTGCCATCTTTGGCGTCATTGACCTTTTCGCCGGAATATTTTATTGCCGAACCCGGCGCTAGTCAACCCGCCCAGTTGTTTAAGTTTGCTTTTAACAGTGACATCTCCAATCAAATTCGCGCCTTAGCCAATGACCTCAAGATTACCCAAAACGATCTTCTCCTCGCGGGATATTATTATCTTCTGGCGCGTCTATCCGAAACACAGCGGTTAACCGTCCAAACCGGTATTGATTTCTCCGGACGAATTCTGCCCCTGGAGATCGATTTAGATAATATTAAGGATATCCGTGATTTAGCGCGAACTGTACACCAATCCCGGATAAACGATAAGAATGCCGCGGGATATGAGCCGGCTGCTCTGAGACAGTCAAAGTGGTCAAAGCATCCGACGGAAATTATTCCGTTTTTTTGCCGGGAAAATCAATGGAATAACTTGATGCCGGATTTATTAGATATCTTTGATATCGTTTTGGAAGTAAGTACCGTTGCGGAAGAGATCGCTGGGATTTGTCAATATAACGGACGCCGGTTAAAAATGCGGAAGGTCAAGGAATTGGTGGAATTATATATCAAGTTGATCAAGTATTTTTTAACGCAGTTTCCGGCGCTAACCAATCAGGCTAATCATCAAGCAGTGAATTAGTAACGACCTTGCTCACGAATAGCAAGCGATGTGTTCAATTTAAAAGAATTAAAACAGGTTAAACCCCGAGAAAGGAGTTGATGCTTTTATTACATATTGTAGCTCAGCTACAATTCATTAAGGATATTTACATATTTTGATATCGCGGGTCGGCACGAAAAGGTGAACAAGTCCTTAAATCACAATCTCGGACGGAGGATGAAATTTATGAAGAAATATTTTGTTTTGATTTTCCACCTGGTAATACTGTGCGCTATTTGGTACGTAATCTTCGGCGGTTGCATGCTGGCTTTTTTCAAAATCGCGTCCCTGATTAAAAATGGCCAACAATGGTTAAACCAAAACTTTTTCATTTCGTATGCCATCACCAGTATCCTGGGTGGATTATGTATCTTTTTGTATTTCAAGGTACAGAAGATCAATATGTTTACGTTTTGCCGTTATCGAAAAATCAGCTTCAAGCAATTGTTACTGGCTATCGGTTACGGGGCCGTGATCGGCGTTTTTTCGAGTTGTTTCACTTATGTACCGTATTTTAAGCAAGAATTCCCCCAGATTAGCGGTTACTTTGCTTATTTTACCAGCATGAGCGTAATCCCATATATTATCATCGTTGGCTGTGACTCCATCTTCAAGGAGACCCTCTTTAGGGGTTCCATAATGAATGAATTTCGTAACAACATCCCCTTGGGTATCGCCATCATTATTCAGGCCATCTTTTACGGCTGTTTGCTCTTTAATACCGATTTTCCGACCCGGGTTTACGGATTCGCCGGAAATATTTTATTCGCCCTGATTTATTTACTGGCTGGTTCGATCTGGGCCTCAATTTCGGTCCAATTTGCCAGCTATCTGGTGATGCTCGGTTTTACCCAGATTACTGTCCTTAAAAGTATTGCCGGCGGCCGATACGGAATGGCCTTGATGATTATCAGCCTGCTCGTGATGCTGATTCCGGTTGCCCTTTATTTTATCAAACACAAGACTTTGACCGCCCAGACGGATGCCCGGGCAGGGATTGCATCCGGCCAATAAACACGTTGGGAGGAGAAAAATGTCGATGAAAATGGTACTGAATTATCTAAAGATGCTTGGTAATGTGATTCTTTATTTTGGTTCCTTTTATTTGGTCGCGACTCAATTAATTTGGCGGCTATTTCAAGTGAATAAGTATTTAAATGATTTTATCTCTCAGAACAGCTTTTTGTATATCGCTGCTTGTTGCCTGGTGGTCTCTTTGGTCTATTTGCTGATTTTTTCGTTTAAAAAGGATAATTTCTTTCAGTTTTGCGGCTTTAATCCAATACCGCTTGCGAGCATCGCCATGGTTGGCCTGATCGGAATAGCCATGGCTGGTTTTTCGGTCTGTTTTGTCAATTTGCCGTTCATCGCCAAAACGTTTCCGGAGTTTGAACGCTACATGGCTGGAATGGACGCGGGAAACTACTGGCTGGTTGCTTTATGTTTATTGATGAT
>JBJKPO010000327.1:0-3055 GCA_046706235.1 Bacillota bacterium
CGACCAGACCGTAACGAAGTTCAATTACTTTTCGTTCCCTTTTACTTAATTGGTTGATCCGTTCTTTTAATTTTTCTTCCTCTAACCGATTTTCTACTTGTTCGGCAACTACTTCCGAACTGGTTCCCAAAATATCCAAGAGGGTGATCTCATTTCCTTCCTTATCGGAACCAATCGGGTCATACAATAAAAGATCGTTCTTATTCTTCTTAATGCTGCGGAGATGCATCAAAATTTCATTCTCAATGCACCGGGCTGCGTAAGTAGCAAGGCGAGTATTACGATTTCGTTTGAAAGTACCGATTCCCTTAATTAGTCCAATAGTGCCGATCGAAATCAAATCATCGACATCTTCACCGGTACTATCGAATTTTTTCACAATATGAGCCACCAAGCGTAAATTATGTTCGATTAAAATATTACGCGCCTCTTCATCCCCCTGTTCTAAACGGTTTAAAAAATCACTTTCTTCTTCCTCGGTCAGCGGTAATGGAAATACGTTATTGTTCGATATATAACCGAAAAGATACAAAAAACCGGCCCAAATTAATTCGATAGCCGGCCCCAATATGGGGAAAAACATTCAATGCCACCTCCGTGCGCAAAGATGCGCCGCGCCGCGCGCGAAAAATTTTTTAGGAAATTCCCCGTACCATAACTTATGTAAAAACAGCCCGGTTTGTGCTAATCTCCTTTGATGGTAAGTATTACTAATTTTTTACTTTTAAATCTTTAGATTCAATAAGTTGTTCCATGATCTCCTTAAAAATAGGGGCCGCAGTTTTACCCCCTGAAATTCCTTTTTCACAAAAAATCGCCGCCACATAACGGGGACTATCCAATGGCGCGTAACCGGCGAACCAAGCATGATCAATTAATTTTCCGTCCGTACCGTTTTGAGCGGTACCGGTCTTTCCCGCGGCCCCACCATAGACTTGCGCCTCTTTACCAGTTCCGTAACCGATGACTGCCGCCATCATCTTTTGAATCACCCGGGCGGTTTCTGTTTGTATTACTCTAACCGGGGGATTTGATTCCAGCCATCGCAATTCATTTTCATGGGTTTTATATCCCAAAACTAACCGTGGAATCAGCCGAATACCATTGTTGGCGATTGTTTGCACCAACGACGCAATCTGTAAAGGGGTAGTATAAATACTGCCTTCTCCTAAAGCCATATTAACCTGATCGCCAACTGAAAAATCCAACCCCGTCGGAAGTTCTCCCCAGGATTCATCCCGTAAACCAATATTACATGGTTGTCCTAATCCAAAATTATCAGCATACTTTAAAATTAAAGCTGGTTTTAATTTTAAGGCAATTTGAATAAAGACCGGATTACATGAGTACGCCAATGCATCGGTAAGATTTAACAAACCGCGCCCGGATGATTGCGAAGCGGCACAGTACTTTCGATCACCCGTTTCAAAGTAACCCGGGTCGAAAAAGGTATCGGTTAAATTCAGTTGACCGCTATCCAACCCAGCAGCTAAAATGATTAGTTTAAAGATGGAGCCGGGATGGTAAGCGGAAACCGCCCGGTTTAGGAATGGATTATTATGGTTGTCGGATATACTGGTGGCGAGATTATCCAAATTTACCAGCGGGCGGCTGGCCATGGCCAAAATATCTCCGGTAGTGGCATCCAGGATAACGATTGCTCCTTGCATATGATTACGATCCATCATCTTTTCAGTGAGCGCCTGGATCTCACGGTCTAAAGTCAAGAGAATCATTGCATTATTACGTTGACAGCTAGTTCGCAAACCCAAACCCGGGATAAAATGATGCCAGCCATCATTGATGGTAAAGACCTCCAACTTCGAATTACGGTTATCGAGAATTGAATCGTAAAGATACTCAAGACCGGAAAGTCCCTGCCCCCGGTTAACAAAACCCAACAAATGCCATGCCAGTGGATTATTACTATCATTCCGATTAATACTGTCAATAATTTTCAGTCCTTCAATATTTAACTTGACAAGTGATTTAATTTGGAAATCAGTCAATGTTTTATAATAGATCCAAAACGTCCCCGGTTGCTTATTGAAAGTATTTAAAAATCCGGCTCCGAAGATAGCGGTTAATTTGGTGGCATCACGATAGTTAAACAAATCTTTCTGAATTACTAAATACCAATTATCCTTTGTATTGCGCAGGTTATTTCCATTACGGTCCAAGAACAGGCCCCGTAACTTATTATTTATTAGAACGGACTGACGCTGTTCGGTAACTGATCGCGACAGCTTAACATAGTTCAAAATTTGAATTCGAAATACTTGACCGGCTAATATTGCCAAACTTCCAAAAAATATCCCAAAAATCAATAATATTCGCCGATAACTCTTTTCCCGTAAATTCATGGAATCTCCCTATTGTTAGGTTCATGTCCGAACTGTTGATATGCTTTAATTTTCGCCGCGTGGTAAACCCACACGGCTAAACGTTTTCTACAAACCCGGCACCGGTTACTATTTTATCCAAGATCTGATATTTTAATTATTATTTGGATAATCCTTTTTATATTGGATTGATTCTTTGATCAGAGTCCTGACGGTTTATAAACTGGGAGAGAATGAAAAAGTACGGTAGACCCGATGTTTATTCGGATGAAGATACATTTAAAGTCGGGATTTTCGAAGATTTGGAGATTGATTTACCGAGAACGTTTAAAGTTATTGGAGTCGACGGTTAACAATCCCTTTTTAGAACCATAAAATAAAAAAGCCGATAATAGGCGTTCGCGCTCTATTTCGGCTTTTTTTGTTTAGGCTGTATTTGATTGATTGTTTTATTTATCTAAAAAGACTATTCTCTCTTATTCAAATCAGATCTTAAATAGGCCTCAATGAACATATCCAGCTCTCCATCCATTACCGCTTGTACGTTACCGGTTTCGGCCTCGGTGCGGTGGTCTTTAACCATGGTATAGGGGCAAAAAACATAAGAACGAATCTGGCTGCCCCAGGCAATTTCAGAGTATTCGCCCTTGATCTTGGCCATCTTAGCTTCCTGTTCCTGCCGGTACAATTCATAAAGCTTGGCCCGGAGCATC
>JBJKPO010000328.1:0-12317 GCA_046706235.1 Bacillota bacterium
AATCAATATCAACATTATGGTAAAATTTTTTTTCATTCTCCAATACCTCCTATTTTTAATCACAAAGACGTTGCTGCTAATTACAATTATCGGGATAATTATTTTTTATGATTACATTTATTTTATGCTTAAAGCCCGGTGACTAAATCCGGATTTTCGAATATGTTACTTTAGAATCAAAAATCCTGGTGATGAGGAGGAAACAGAATGCCCGAAAACTCAAGGGATAATCAAGTTGAGGCTCAGCAAGATGTTATAAGTACACCACCGATTTGTCCCAATGGACAGTTGTATACGGTTAAATCCGGTGATACAATGTTCTTTATCGCAAATCAATTCTATATTTCATTACAGAGTTTAATAAACGCTAACCCTCAAATTGCCGATCCCAATTTAATTTATCCCGGACAAGTAATTTGTATTCCATCCACCGGTCCCGGACCGGGAATACTTTGTCCTGGCGGTTATATTTACCAAGTGATTAGCGGCGATACTATGTTTGAAATCGCTAAACGTTTTGGAATATCTTTGGATGAGTTAATTAAAGCCAATTCTCAAATTATAAATCCTAATTTAATTTATCCCGGTCAGGAAATTTGCATACCGGTTCCAATCCCTTATTTTTAATTATAAAGACGTTACTATTAATTATTATTATCGGATAATTATTTTTATTAATTACATTTATTTTATGCCTAAAGCCCGGTGACCAAAACCCGGATTTTTGAATATGTTACTTTATAACTAAAATCCCTGGTGATGAGGAGGAAACAGAATGCCCGAAAACTCGAGAGATAATCAAATTGAGGCGCAGCAAAATGTTATGAATATACCACCGATTTGTCCTAATGGACAGTTATATACGGTTAAATCCGGCGATACAATGTTTTTTATAGCAAGGTGGTTTAATATTTCATTACAGAGTTTAATTGACGCCAACCCTCAAATTACCGATCCTAATACCATTTATCCCGGACAAGTAATTTGTATTCCCTCAGCCGGTCCCGGCCCGGAGACACTTTGCCCTAACGGCTGGATTTACCAAGTGGTTAGCGGCGATACCATGTTTGAAATCGCCAAACGTTTTGGAGTATCTTTGGATGCGTTAATTCGAGCCAATCCTCAAATTACAAATCCGGATCTGATTTATCCCGATCAGGAAATTTGCATACCGGTTCCAACCCCGGGATTAATTCCCTGCCCCGATGGAAATCTATACGTTGTGAAACCGGGAGATACTATGTATGAAATTGCCAAAATGAATAATATCGACTTGACATTACTCATTGCCGCCAATCCCCAGATTGCTGATCCGAATATGATTTTTCCGGGTCAAATTATCTGTGTACCAAATCCGGCCGTAGAAATGCCGGGGATGCCTGAACCTGAGAAGCCAATGCCGTATCCGGTGCCTCAGCCGGCGCCGCCAGTTATGATGCCATTACCTCCGGTTGTTTCACCACCACCAATGCCGCCGGTCATGCCCTGCCCATCCGGTCCGATGATACCACCAATGCCGCCGGTCATGCCCTGCCCATCCGGTCCGATGACACCACCAATGCCGCCGGTTATGCCCTGCCCATCCGGTCCGATGACACAACCAATGCCTGTTTATGTAGTGATTCCATGGGAGGAATGCCCGTATCGGTCTAAACCTAAAAAACGAAAAAAACATGAACGTCACCGCAAACATTGTTGTCATTAATTTATCCGGCCGCTTGGCCGGATTTTGTTTATAATTGTGTTTAGATATGCCTGTCTAATCAATATGCGTCTCAAAAATGAGGTAATTAGCTGAATCGGATATAACGACGAAGAATTAAGAGATAGTGGTGGTATAATGTTACTTCATTAAGTAAACTATATGGTGAGGAAGATTCCACCGGTCTTGAAATAATCAACCAGTACCTGACAAGAGTTTTATGAAAATAAGTTAATGGAAAAATTAGAGGTATTTGAAAGGAGTTTACCATGAACGTCGCGCAATATTACCGGTGAAATAATCAGACCATTTTCCGATGAATTGCGGCAGGATTTTGGTAAAATTTGACGAAATATATAAAATTGTTGTCAAATTAATGGATTCCGGGACGGGCGCGCCTGAAATTGGGAATTTCATGGAGTTGAAACTGGCCTTTTTTTATCCGTCTCTTATGAATTTATATGGAGATCGAGGTAATGTTCAAACATTAATAGTACGTTGCCGAAAACGGGGTATCAAGTTTACCGTAACTGAAATTGGAATTGGTGAATCCCCAAGTTTAGCTGATTATGATTTGGCTTTTTTTGGGGGTGGCCAGGATAAGGAGCAGCTTAAGTTAGGCGAGGATTTACTTCAAACTAAAGCCGCTAATTTATGCGCGGCAGTAAATGATGGGTTAACGATGCTGGCGGTTTGCGGCGGTTTTCAATTATTAGGGAATTATTACCGTCCGCTTCACGGGCCGCCTTTACCGGGGATCTCGATTCTGGATCTTCGGACCGAGGGAGGGATCCGGCGGGCGATTGGGAATGTCATTGTGCGGATTGAGTTTATTCCGGGTAAAATGATTCCTATGGTCGGTTTCGAAAATCATTCGGGCCGAACCTTTTTAGGCGCGGATTGCCTGGAGTTGGCAAAAGTAATCCGCGGTTTTGGTAATAACGGCCGGGATGGAACGGAAGGAGCCCGCCGGGTTAATTGTTTCGGTACATATTTGCATGGGCCTTTACTCCCGAAAAACCCCGATTTCGCCGATTATTTAATCGCTTTAGCTTTAAAGCGTAAATACGGCAAGGCCGATTTGGAGCCCTTCGACGATACTTTGGAAATTCAAACCCGGGATTATGTCATTAAACGGGTTCAACGTGATTATTTATTCCGCAAAATCCTGTTTCGAGGATAAATAATTATGAAGTTTCGAAATTGGCTCATCATTGTCCCGGCGACAATCATCGTCCGTTTGATATATTGGGTTTCACGGATGTTTAAAATGGGAGAAGGGAGTAATTTCCCCGGTAAAGTTGCTTTATTTATGTTTCCCAATTTGATTGAATTGATTATGCCGCGTTTTCAAAATGGCTGGATATTAATTACCGGGACTAATGGAAAAACAACCACTACCAAAATTACGGTGGAACTGTTAACCCGGTATGGTTTCAAACTGGTAACCAATGCTGGAGGCGCTAATTTAATTTCCGGAATTTTAACCAGTATTTTATTGGCCAAATTATGTCCCACCAGACAATTTATGGCCGACTATGCGGTTTTTGAAACTGATGAAGCGATATTAGTTAAATTGTTTCAGTTGGTTCATCCCCGTATTTTGGTGGTTACCAATTTTTCGCGGGATCAGTTGGATCGTTATGGGGAAGTTGACACCAATGTGAATAAAATTAGGGAATTGCTTCAAAACGTCGATTATCCGTGTAAAGCGGTATTGAACGGGAATGATCCAAATGTTATCCGCATCGGTTCGGTAGTTGCCCCGCAAAACCGGCTTTACTTTGGAATAAAGGAAGAGGTTGCTTCGGCGGAAACCGATCTGTTAATTGATAAAGAAATCGGTATTGGGTTAGATAAGGAGATCGAGATTCCGAAACTCGATATTTGGGCCGATACGATTCAAGTTGATTATTTAAGGGGTAGTAGTTTCACTTTGAGTTTCCGGCAAATCCAAACTCGAGTCCATCAGAAATTACCCGGTATATTTAATATATTAAATACATTAGCGGCCGCAGGAGTTTGCGCCATCACAACCAATCAATATTTAACCGAACTTCCCAAAACGCTAAGCGTCATGGAGCCAAGTTGCGGAAGAAGTGAACGGTTTAATTACCGGGGAGTTCCAGTGTATCTTTTTTTAGTCAAGAATCCGGCCGGTTTTAATCATATTATCCGGTTATTAAACCAGGCTTCGGAAAATAAACGGGTTTTGCTGTTGCTTAATGATTTAACTGCTGATGGAAAGGATGTTTCCTGGATTTGGGATATTGCCATGGAAAATATGTGGAAGGTTTCCGGTATTCAAGAAATAGTATCCAGCGGAACCAGGGCCGGCGATATGGCGTTGAGAATCAAATATAGTAATCCACCTGCAATTCCTATAACCACTGATTATTCACCCAGACGTGCTTTTAAAGAGTTAACCTTCAGGCTTCGGAATAATGAGAACTTACTAATCTTGGCTAATTATACTTCAATGATTAGATTTCGCCCTTACCTGCTCAGGAATTGCCGGAAACCGGTTTTATAAAATGAAAAATAGATCAGCGGTGGATACAATGGTTGCCTATAATAGAGGTCACCGAACCGAGAAAATATTCAGTATTTCCCTGGCTCAAATTCGTTTGAAAATAGCGCCGGTTAATGCGTTATTATTCGGTTTAGCGGTTGGTTTACAGGGGAATGGATTGGATTATATTATATGTTTTAGTTATTTCTTTCTAAACATCGTTTTAATTGTTTTTAAAGGAATTGGCTTTTTAGTAACCAGGCCGCTTCGTTTTTTGCTATTCGGGATTGATTTAGCGATTGCCGGGTATATGATGGTTCGGACCGGAGGATTACACAGCGTCCTGTTTCCTTTTTTTTATATCCCGGTATTAATAGCGGTATTACGGTTTAAGTATCGGGGTGTTTTAATTTGGTGTTCCCTGATGGCATTGATGATGGCTCTGGTAGCGTTGTTTTCACAAACTATGGAAATATTATCGTTGGTTATCAGGGTTGGCTATCTTTATGCGGCGGGGATTATCGGCGCTTATTTAATCAACCATAATTATGCGATCACCGAGGAAGTTTCCAAACGGTTAACCCGATGGAACATCGAATTGCAGCGTTTAAATAATTTTTCCAATCAAGTTATCGGCGGTTCGGATCTGGATAAAATTTTTGAACAAACTTTAAAAGCCGCTCAACAAAACTGTTCGTTTCCAATGACGGCAATCATGATTTTTGATGAAGATGAAGTATTAAGAATACACGCCAGCCGGGGGTGGGAAGATAAATGGCGGCAAAGCTATGAGTCCCATCCTTTATCGAAAGATAGCGAATTTTTGGCGGGAATTGTTGGGTATCGGAGTCCGGTGTTTTGCGAAGATATAAAAAAACATCAAGAATTAACCGAAGTTTTTGCGGATACTCCAGTAGAGTCGTTACAGGCTTTTCCATTAGTGGCGAGGGAAGACAAAGCTGATATAGTTGGAATATTAATGGTATCCAGCCCTGCCGTAAAAACAATGCGTGAGCAGGAGTATTCAATTTTGGTTAGTATCGCCAATCAAGCTGGTATCGCTCTTCAAAATGCCGTTTCATTATATACCGAACAGACCAAAGCTTATACCGACGGTTTAACCGGGCTTTATAACCGCCGATTTTTTAACGAACAGATTGAAAATTTGAGTCTAAAGAACGGGAAAAGCAATTTATCGTTGATTCTGCTGGATATTGACGATTTTAAAAAATACAACGATACTTACGGTCACCCCGAAGGAGACCGGTTGTTAAAGCTTGTCGCCGGTACGATATTGGAAACGGTCAGAGAGCGCGACATAGTGGCTCGTTATGGTGGAGAAGAATTTGTTGTGATTTTAAATGAAACGAACAATGCAATCGCTATCGAAATTGCGGAGCGAATTCGAAAGGCGATTGCCGGTTTACCTCCTAAACTGCTACAATCTCCGGTTGCCATTTCGGCTGGAGTGGCGACCAGCCCCGATCATGCTAAAGACCGGAGTAGCTTAATCGATTATGCCGATAAATCATTATATCATGCGAAGAACACTGGTAAGAACAAGGTTTGCAGCGGTTTTGACCGAAATTAAAACTCATACATAAAAGCAAAGTTAAAGGTAGTGCCGGCATAATAACTGCCATCCGCCTTCGAATAGCTTCCCAATCCTATTTCCAGCGAAGGCCGGAAGATATATTTTTGGTATTCAACTCCCAGAAAGGTTTCAAATCCGGCGTTACCTTTGGTAACAGTTGTGGAGGTCAGGGTTGATCCGGCAAAGTTTTCGGAATGGCCCCAACTGACTCCGGCATATGGTTGAAAATCATTTCGAGGAGGGAGTTCGCGAATACCGCGTAATCCTAATGCAAAATGCCCGTTGGCACTAGTGGTATCGGCGGGACTGGGATTTTGGGTCATGCTGAAAGCGAAGATCGGTTGCAAAAAATAGAGATTTCCAAATGGAATTTTCAGGGTAAATCCACTGGATGCACGGGAATATTGCCACCCCACCTGGTAATGAGGGGAGTCGGAAAGATTGATTGATGTGATATCGGCATTACATAAGATTGTTGCCGATAATAACAATGCAATTACGAAACCGATTCGGCATAAATGTTTCAACGTCATATTCCTCCAATTCAAGAACGATAACTCTTATTAAAAACATATTCGAATCAAGTCGTTATTGTCCTGCCGGAACCATTATTTTACGAAATAATGCAAGATTCGAAAATAGTGTAAGGCTTTTCCCGGATTGGAATCAATAAACGTTAATTAAGTTTTATACCAAATTTGAGGAGGAGAAAATGAACGATAATTTACAAGAGATTGTATCAAAAATAACCGGCAATATCAGCCGGGTTTTGGTCGGAAAGGAAGCCGCCGTGGAGTTGGCCTTGGTGGCGTTAGGATGTGAAGGCCATATTCTGATAGAGGATGTTCCCGGAGTGGGAAAAACTATGCTGGCACGGGCTATGGCGGTATCGTTGGGTCTCTCATTCAGCCGAATCCAATGTACACCGGATTTATTACCATCGGATGTTACCGGGATGATGGTTTATAATCCGAAGACCGCGGAGTTCAATTTCCGGCCCGGACCGGTCATGTCCAATATCATCCTGGTGGATGAAATCAACCGGGCGACTCCCCGGACCCAATCCAGCCTTTTGGAGGCGATGGAGGAACGTCAAGTAACCATCGACGCCGAAACCCGGCCGTTATCCCGTCCCTTTGTTGTAATGGCCACGCAAAATCCGGTGGAATATGAAGGGACTTTCCCGTTACCGGAAGCTCAGTTGGACCGTTTTTTAATCAGGATTTCCATGGGATATCCTCAAGTTGAGGATGAGATGCAAATATTAGTCCGCCTCGAAGGCAAACATCCGATAAATTCGCTTAAACCGGTGGTAACCCCGGAAGAGGTTGCATGGTTCATTCAGGCCAAACAAAAAATCTATGTGGAGGATAGTTTACGGGCCTATATAGTGGAATTGGTTTCCCGCACACGTTCGCATCCCGACTTGGAATTGGGGGTAAGCCCGCGGGGAACAATTGCCCTCTTTAATGCGGCCCGTGTATTAGCGGCAATACGCGGACAAGAGTTTGTAATTCCCGAATATCTGAAATATCTTGCCCCATTTATCCTGGCGCACCGGGTCATTGTTTCCGGCGAGGCTTCGGTAAAAGGCATTACCGGTAATCGGGTTATTCAAGATATCTTAAATACGATTCCGATACCGACGGAGAAGGCTTTCAATGATTAGTTTAATCGTATTCATAGTCATTTTAGGCTTAATCGCAATATTTTCAACCGATCCAAACGCATACCGGGCTTTATATCTTGGACTGGGAGTATTATTATTGATTCAGTTCGGTTTGCGTGACAGCGTCAAAAGAATTAAGATCACCAAAGATTTATCCGGCGGCTCGGGGTTTGCCGGGACCGAATTATATCTAAAACTCCAATTGTTTAATCAGTCATGGTTTCCGCTTTTTTGGTGCACGGTAATAGAGTGTTTCCCGGAACAATTAGGCGCCCGCGTAGTGCAAACTTTAATTTCACTTCTTCCCCATGGCCAAAAAGAAATTAGAATGACTTTTTACCCTCAGCGGCGTGGTGTTTACTCCTTACCGGACACCAAAATTACCTTTGGGGATCCGTTTGGCCTAAAAGAAATTAATTTGAATCTATCCTCGCCTGATAAGATTATTATATATCCTCCATTATTTCAGGTGATCGGTTTAAATCTCAACCGTCATCTTCCCTTGGGTCATAAAACGATCATGTTTGGGTTGCATGAAGATCCGTCCCGTTTACGAGGCTGTCGTGATTATTGCCCCGGTGACGGCGTCAAAAAAATCCATTGGCCGAATTTAGCTCGAAGTGGAATTCTCAAAGTAAAGGAATGGGAAAGTACTTTATCGGCTGAGATCGGTATCTTTTTGAACTTACAGGAAGAGGATTTTCCGGTAAGCGATTGGTTCTGGCTGACCGAATACGGTATTGATCTCGCTGCTTCACTGACACATCTGTTTATTGGTAACAAGGAGACTTTGGGATTTTATTGTAATGGGAAAGCTCCGGATTTTGCAAAAAATGCCTTTATTTTAACGCCCAAACGCGGTTATCAACAGGAAAAAAGAATCTTGAATTTTCTTGCCGGCGCGGATGTAAACCAAGATTTGGAATATGCGGTATTGTTTCGCGAGGCATATCATCTCATGAGCGGATCGTGTTTAATATTTATTACACCCCGGATTACCGCCGCAATGGTGAAACGGGCCGGAAATCTTGATAGGGCAGGATATCACCCCGTCTTTTTATGGTTAAAGTCGAGGAGTGTTATATTACCACTCGCCGAATTGAAAAGTGCCGGAATCCCTTATTATGAAGTTGAAAAAAGGAGGGATAGTAATGCATTCTTCATCGACCGAACCGGTTGAGTTAAAAAATATCGCAATCGGTGGGGCGTTTCTGACCGGGATTTTCACCGGCGTTACCATATTAACCTTTATAACGATACTTGCCCCGAAGCTATTGGCGCCATTACCGGTATATCCGGTTTTATGGCTGCTGGGGCTTGCTATGGTCGTCGCGGGCTATGATATTTTCGCACAAAGACTACATCTGCCGTTTGTAATCCATTTATTACTGTTCATTATCATGCAATGGCTTGGTTTATGGGGATGGATCCGGGTGATGGCCAAAATCAGATCGTCGTTGATATTTAACCCGTTGGCCGCTATTCAAATGCATTGGCAGTGGTTTTTGGTTTTAAGTGTTTTATGGGTGGGTACTGTTTATTTAATCGAAATATTGGCCAGGCTTAGTCTGATTCCGAAAGGGAACAGACTTACGAATAATGCGAACAAGTGGGACACGGAATTTAAAGTCGATTTGGTTCCATGGGAACGCGCCTGGCGCAGCTGGCGAATTTCAGTTTTTTTTATAATGCTTAGTACTGTTTTAGGGGTAGCGTTCGGTATTTCTCATTTAAAAACCGGACGGTTTTCAGAATTTTTAATTACTGTATTATTATTTATCCAGTTATTAATCGGTTTTGTACTGATTGCGGTTGGTTTTTTCTACTTGAAACGGGCTTTTTGGAAAACGGACAATTTGGAACCGGATCCCGGTTTTAAAACCGTTTGGCGCCGTGGAACGATTCCGTTGCTAGCCGGGTTGACTATTTTTAGCTCAATCTTACCGGCTAATTTTAAAACACTTACTCAATGGTGGTTGTTTGATTTGGCAAATTGGTTACTGAGATTTTTTGGGCAGATGCCGAAAAATCAAGCCAGTCCATTAGAACGGCTGGAAAAGATAGGCACAGCTTCCGTTCACGTTTTAAATAATTCAAAACCGAATATCATCATGCAAATATTACAACTAATAATTATGATATTAGGCGGGATAATCGCGGTGGGGGTTCCGTTAATCATTTTAGGGTGTATTCTAGCCGTTATCGGTTTAATACTGAGCAAAATCCTTGGTGGAGAAATAAATCGATTAAAAAATCTGCGGGGCGCCTTGCATAAAATTTATTTATTCTGGTTAAATCTGTGGCGAAAGCGAAGTTCGGGTTCCTGGCTATTTTTTAGCAAACGGGAAAAACAAGGCGATTTTAAAAATACAATTGCGAAACCAAAAAAGACATCCCAAAATAAATCTCATTTTTGGGGCCGGGGATCACAGGCAATTATCCGCCGGGGTTATTACCGGCTAATCGGAATAGCCCGTACTCACGGTTATAATTGGCGGCCTACTCAAACCCCCCAGGATATTGCTTCGGAATTAGCCGGACTTTTGCCGGATGAGAATGGTTCAATTATTGAAGTTACTGAAAATTATCGGTTGGCCAGATATGGATTGCGGGAACCGCCGGATGAAAAAGTAATGCTTTTTGAACGGATCCGCCGGACGCTTCAACGACGGTTGCGTTTATTTCGAAGAGTGAATTAAATAGTTGGGAGTTTACAGGGTACGGTTGACAGTGTACAGTTGAGAGTGAACAGTTAAGAGTTAAATTAATCCAATTGTCAACTGCCAACTGAATCAAAGCGGAGGTGACTTGTCTTGCCCGCTAATTTAACTCCAGTATACCTGGCTGCCGAGGAACGGTACCGTCAGGCCAAGAACAAGGAAGATAAAATCGCAGCCTTGGAAGAAATGCTAGCTGTCATTCCCAAACATAAAGGCACTGATCACCTTCAAGCCGATATTAAACACCGTATCGCCAAATTACGGGATGAAGACGTTAAGGGCGCTTTAAAATCTGCCGACCCTTTTTTGATTCCGAAAGAAGGAGCCGGTCAGACGGTGTTGATAGGTTTTCCCAATACCGGCAAATCAGCTTTGGTGGGCGCACTCACCCGGGCCAAGGTTACGGTGGCCGATTACCCTTTTACTACCGCCTTGCCGGTCTCAGGAATGATGAATTATGAAGATATTCTGATCCAACTGGTCGATCTCCCGCCAGTGGTGGTTGAGGAAATGCCGCGGGGCATGGCGGGAACCTTACGGCTTGCCGATTTGATTCTTATTATCATCGATGGCGGCGCTGATGATTGTCTGGACCAGTTCCAAGGCTGCCTGGATCATTTAAACAAACGGCACATTCTGGAGATTAACGGTGAAAACGAGGGGCAGCATACCAAAAGGGCGGCTGATTTTTTAGTAATAATGACTAAGTCCGATCTACCGGGCGCCGCTGAACGTTTCAAACTTTTAAAAGAATTGCTTTCGCCGGATTGGATATTAATTGCCGTGTCCGTCAACCGGCTGGAAACTTTGGAGGCGCTTCGCAAGCTGATTTTCGAACAGCTTCGGATTTTACGAGTTTATACCAAGATCCCAGGCAAAGACCCGGATAAGGCTAATCCCTTTGTTTTACATAAAGGCGGGACGGTACTCGACTTCGCCGCGAAAGTGCACCGCGATTTTCCCGGAAAATTAAAGTACGCTAAAGTATGGGGCTCCGCCAAATTTCCCGGACAGTCGGTGGAAAGAGATTACCGGTTGGCGGACGGGGATATCGTGGAGTTGCATGTGTAGAAGAATATTGTTGCTACGGCTATCCAGGCTAGTATGAAAAGTATGACCATCAAAGGAGAATCAAAAATATGAGCGTCAATTTTTTATCGGGTTTACCAATCGCGGAAGCGGTTTTAAACGAAGTGAGGCATGAAGTTGAAAAATTATGGACACGCGGCATAATTCCCGGGCTAGGGACCATTTTGGTTGGAGAAGATTCCGCGAGCGCCGGCTACGTTCGAAAAAAGCATCAAACTTGTAAAGACGTGGGTATTGAATCTTTTCATATCGATGTTCCTTCTTCCGGGTCCCAGGAGGATTTATTTAAGGCCGTCAGGGAGTTTAACAATCATCAATCGGTTGATGCCTATTTGATTCAAAATCCGGTTCCCGGCGGATTTGATTTCAATGAAGCGGTGGAAGCTATTAATCCAAAGAAGGATGCCGACGGTCTCCATCCTTCAAACCTGGGAAGATTGGTTCTTCAGAAAGACGGCCCCGTCCCGTGTACTCCGGCGGGAATTGTGGAGATTCTCAAGTACTATAATATTCCCATTAGGGGGAAACATGTCGTTGTCGTGGGCCGGGGACCTACTTTGGGACGGCCTTTGGCTCTTATGTTATCGATGAAACGGGATTACGCCGACGCGGCGGTAACGGTTGTACATAGCGGTGTTAAAAACTTAAGTGATTATACCAAGATGGCCGATGTCCTGGTTTCAGCGGTCGGTGTACCCAGTTTTATCATGCCGGATATGGTAAAAAAAGGGGCCGTGGTTATCAGTGGCGGAATTCAATGGCAAGGGAAAAAATTACTTCCGGATGTTGACGAAAGCGTGGCGGAAGTAGCAAGCTGGATTACGCCACGGCTAGGGGGCGTCGGCCCGACAACAATCGCGATGTTGCTTAAAAATACCGTACAGGCGGCAAAAAAGAAGATATAAGGAGCATTCCTGTAACAAACAAAATAGAACTTTGAAAAAAGCGGTACCTCCTGTTAGAATGCAGGGTGTAAGATAGAGACTTACCCCTAAAGAATAAATCTAACAACGGAGGTACCAACATGAAGT
>JBJKPO010000329.1:0-8183 GCA_046706235.1 Bacillota bacterium
TTACCATACATAACCGCCATGTGGCTGAACATGGCCCCGTTTTCCTTATGCCCGAAGGCAAAGGCGAAACACCGGCCTAAATTTAGCTGAATACCGCCAAAATTGGTGTTTAACCGGTATCCGCCGATTTTAGGGTCATTAAGGTAGTGCTCTACAGATTTTACAATTTCAGGTATTTGTTCCTGGGAGGCGATATCGTTCATGATGGCAAATACCTGGCCGGTCAGGGTCATCCGGATCCCGGACGGATGATCGCCTTCCACCCGCTCGCCATCGTTATTATAGTAACCGTTAAACCAGGAGTATCCTTCGGAATTGGTCAGCCATTCCCGTGTCCGCAGCTGCCGGGTGATCCATTGGGATTTATTCTGTAAATCATTCACCAGAACTTCGATTTTGACCTTGATTTTTCGTCCGGAGACGGTGTGGCGGCATGATTCAAAGTAGCTATCCAACAAACTTCTTTTGGCGTTTGCCGAATCGTAATCGACCTTTTTCGAAAACGAATCCAGTAAGATGATGAGTTCTTCCGCCAACTCCACCTCTTGAATACCGTTCTTTTTTTGTAATTCCAATAATAAGCCGCCGATCTCCCGTAAGTTGCCGCCGTAAAATGCGGTGAAAGCCACGCTTTCGCCCTTGGCGGACGCCATGTCCAAGCCATCATTCCAATCGGCGTCCTCCAGTTTGATATTGTTATGAAGTCCGACATTAAAAAACTGCACTAGATTTTGAACCAGAATATGTTCGAGGATAGTTCCCTTATAGATTTCTCCATTGGTTGATTGTTTTAAAAGACTACCGTCTTCCGGCTTCCATTCGGTATCGACAGCTTGGGAACGTTTAATCTGGCGATCTTTAAAGTAGGTTTGTTCCTTTAGCAGAAACTCCAAATCACCGCTTTGATTTATATAGAGCAAAGTGGTTAGAAACGGCCAGGCGCCGTGATCCATCCATACCCGGGAGATGTTATTGCGATCGGCGATAAATTCGCCTGGTTTGGAACCGATGATGGTGGCATTGCTGCCGTCAATTCGTACTCCGGCATAATTATTGTACAATAAATCACTGACGGTTGCCGGTTCCATAACTAACAACGCCAGGCAATCCTGCCATAGATCCCGCCAGCCGCGGCCGCCCCGTCCGTAATCGTGATGGGGCAGGAACGAACATCCGTAAATCCGGCGCAAGACCGGCTGGAGAGTCACCCATTTCAACCACTGGTTTAAATCATCATTACTGGTATGAAAACTTAATTTGTCCAATTTTTCTTTCCAATACGTTTGAGTTTGTTTAAAATATTTATCAAAACCGGCTTCATTGAGCCAATCTTTGGCCGGATTGCTAAAACCTAATCCGTTATTATTAATAACCATTGCCAGGATATAAGATTTGGATTTGCCTGGTTTAAGCGTGGTATCTTTAAACCGCAGGCCGCCCAATGCTTCAAAGCCTTCCAGTTTTACTCCGGGCGAATATGCCGCGCTATTTTTAACAACTGCTTCCGGCCATTCAAGCGAACCGCCTTCTCCGATAAATTCCTCCGCCAGCGGGAAAAATCCCACCGGAACCCCACCGTCGTCTTCGGCGCCTAATATTCCATAGGCCACATGGTTTAACCGGTGGCCGCGTTCGTCAAAAGACAGGGTGGGTTGTACTTCAACTCCGTAAGTTGTAGTTTGGATCCGGTGCAATAATGAAGTGACATGCCGGTGATCCCTGAAATTATCCGCCGAACGGCCATAAATCGGGATTGCCGCCGTTGGCGTAAACTTAAAATCATCCTTACCGGTATTTATTATGGTTACTTTCATGAGTTCAACGCCAAGATCGGCTACCGGGACAAAATTGGTGATTTCCGCTTTGATGCCGAATTGATGGTTTTCCCGGACAATCCGGTGCCAGAGGAAACCGCCGGTCATTTTCACCGTTTCAGCGGAGTCTCCGGTAAAGTTTTGGGCGATTTGCCCCGGTGAATTGCCGGCCGCCGACCATGCGCCGAAAATGCCGGAATACAGCCAGAAATTCCGGGTCGATCTTGAATTGTGCAACTCCTCAACCGATACGGGCGGCATTAAAAAAGTATTATGGCTTGATTTGATATCGCCGTGCAATAGCGGCGTGATTGACGACATCATTCCGGCCTCATTGGCCAGTGGCAAATATAAGTAACTGGTTTGTTGGGGGTTATCCAGTTCAAATTCCCCGTTATTATTGATAAACCGCCATCCGGTTGTTGAGTTGCTCTGATTCATCGATAATCCTCCTAATCCATTGTTAGTTGTGAATGTGTTTTTGCTTAATAATCAAATCTAAAATATTACGATGCTAATTCGTGAAAAGTTATCAAAATCCTGTTCAACCGGCTGTTATTTTGATATTAAAAACAGTGTTTATTATAATTGATAGGAGATTAAAAAAAACAGCCGTAAGGCCGTTCTTTTTGGAAAGGGAAAGAGTTGTTAATAATATTGTTTTATAAGTTATAATAGATTTTTATCGTATCTTACCTATTTTCCTTGTTCTTCTTCCTTGCGTAATTCCTTGATAACATCGGATCCAAATTGACCTTCAATACGTTTGCCGGCTTCTTCACTTGTAGTATCATCGTAAATTAAAGTAGGAGTAATTATAATTACAAATTCATCTTGCACATCCTGAGTCTGGTTGCTTCGAAATAATAATCCCAAGAGTGGAATATCTCCTAAAATAGGAACTTTAGTAGTTGTTTTTGATTTACGAGTACTGCATAAACCACTTATGACTACCGTTTGCTTGTTTTTAACCCGTATCGTGGTTTCGGTACTATTTTCGGAAGTATCGGGCATGATTCCGCCTGGAGGAATCGAACCATATTCGGTTATTTTAGGTTTAATTTCCATTGTAATAATATCATTAATGGAAACCCATGGAGTAATGGTTACAATTAAACTATTAGCCACAGTTTGAGGATTATGAGTTGTTGTGGTTATATTATTGGTTGTAGTAGTAACCGTGAAATCAATCGAACGTTTGTTGGATACCGCAAAATTGGTCGGATAACCATTTAAGGTAGTAATTGTGGGATTTTGAAGCACTTCAGCCTGGCCAGTGGAAATCATTGCATTAATACCATCGAGTGAACCGGAATAAGTTTCAGCTGTACCGGAAATTGTGCCATTGATAAGATCAAACTGTAAACCGGTACCTGATCCGGGAGAACCTATCGGAATAGTACCTTTGAGTCCCAGATCCTTTTTTTTATCACCATTAATTTTAACCACCAAAACATCAAACACAATCATCGGGTTGGGCTGATCAATTTTTTCAATATACTGTTTAACTTGATTTACCAGGTTCATCGGACCGGAAACCGTAATCGCGTTCATTTCCTTAACAGTGATGATATCGTTTTTAGGAATGGATGCCGGGATATATTTCAACACATCTTCGGCTTTCATATACTTAACCCTAATTACTTCGGTTTTATCCTCAATCGATTCCACGTCCACCTGATCCAAGTAGTTGCTGAAAAGGGCGTGGATTTTGGGTGGGGCAGTGACGATCAAGGCGTTTTTATCCATAACCAGTACAAAATCCTGCCTGGGGAAGACCGGGGGCAGGGAGTTCAATAGTTGATCGGCTTTCATATACCTGATCGGATATACTTTTACCGCCGAGAAATCAGAGGTTTCGGGGCGGGGAATCATGCCGTCGCCGATAACATAAGTGCCTCCTGAGTATTTATATGTGAAAACAGTTCCTTTTAACAGGTAATCAAAGACTTGCTCGATAGTTTGACCTTTCAGGCGAATATTACTGAGGCTCCAGTTTACCGAGGACATTACCACTATATTCAGGTCGGCCTTACGGGCCAACTCGCTTAAAACCGGGGTAAGCTGGGCGTATTGAATGTCAAGATCGAAAAGTTGACTTTCCGGGTCATAACTTACCCGGATATTTTGAGGATTTTGGCTGGTATTAGGCGAAATATAGTAAGATTTCCCCATTGTATCGACAGTCCACCCCTGGGGTTCGAACATGATTGATAAAGCTTTAGCAATCGTTAAACCTTTAAAATGAGCCGATACCGCCCCGCGAACCTCTTTGGCCAGAATAATATTCACCCCGGTGGTCCGGCTGATTTCAGTGGCGATTTCTACAACGTCAACATTATCAACATCGAGCGATAATAATTTATTTTGATATTTTAACCGGGCGTTGTTGTTTTTCTTGGAAATGCGCCAAACCGGGCCGTCATTGGTTGCCTGAAGATTGAAAGTATCGCAAATAATCCCCAAACCGTCACCGAGCGGAAGATTTTTAAAGAAGATGGTAATTGACGGGTTTAAATTTTGCTCGGAAATGATTGAAATACCGGATTTATTAGTTATTTCCCTGGTGAGTTCGGCTAGCGGGGTATTTTGGGCATCCACGCTTAATAAATCATTTTGGTAATCGACGGTAAATTGGGGTTTTGGGTTTTCCTTGCGGATATAAGTTACATCGCCAAGTTCCTCGGTTACGCAATTTGCCTGGGTTAAAATGGTTTTAATGCCATCCTCGTAAGAGACTTTTTCCAGTACGATGCTGATCCGGTCAAGTAACTGGGGATCCGGAACCAGATTTTTTTCACATTTTTGGGAGATAACCCGTAAAAGCGAGGCGAGTTTTGCATCCCGGGTTTCTATTGTAAGCAACCCCTGGTCATAGTCCACTTTTAAGAACTGGGTAATGAGATAAACATTGTTTTCCTTGGTATAAAGGAGATTATTATTTTTGGTGATAATCGTCAGCGCTTCCGCGAAGGTTACCTTGGAGAGATGAATCGTTACGTTGCCGCTAACGTCCGGGTCAACCCAGATATGTATTCCCGCCTGGGCGGCCAAAGCCCGGAGCAGGTCGTTGATGTCGGCATTTTTAAAGTCTAGTTCAATCAGCTTATTTGTCGCCGCCCAGGTGACCGATCCCAGTGTAAAAAATATCAGAATTAATAAAAGCCAAAAGCGAAATGTTTTAAACATATGATGCACCTGCTAATCAATAATGTTTTTTAAGAAAGAAGAAACACATAATTTAAATTCGTTTAATTTATGAAGTTTCCTCCTTTTATTTACTTTTTACAAGTAAAAACTTGTTAACCGACCCCGGCCCTTTTTGATTATGTTTATTCCGCCGAAACGGTTAAGGATTATTTAAAAACAAATGAGGCAGATCGGGGCTGATTACCATCTTATCTATATATCGACGTAATCTGCAAATTTATTAAGTAAAATTATTAAAATCAGTCCGAGGTAATTAATATTCATTTTGCACATATCTTAATAAATAGGATTACTTCAACGGAAATTTCTTTAGGAAAAATTAATGTTCCAAAATCTAAATTGCACGGAGGAATTCAGATGGAATATCGCCGTCATTGTCCCCATGTAACTTCTGCTTTCGGAGCCTTACAGTATACCGTGGATCAAAATTTATTTTGGTTGCGGGAGGATTTAGCCGATGAATTGGGCGCAATCATCGGCTATTTAGAATGCGCCGCCCAAATTCGCCGGCCCGGGATCAGTGAGCAATTTACCCGGATCGCTGGTGAAGAAGCCGGACATTTTATCCGGATAACACAGATGCTCGCAAGTCTGGATCCGGTCCAGACCGAGCAATTAAAACGGCAGGAGTTGACTGTATTGACGTTGTTTAACGAACAACCATCAACTATAGATAACTCTTGTAATAAATGCCTACAATTTAACGATGGCCGGCGCGCCGGCCGGAAAGAGTCCAAGGAGGAGCAACGGCGCTATGAATCCGATTTCAGGGACATGGAGTGTTTGGGGAACGCGATAAAGGATGAGCTGCGGGCGATTAATGCCTATCAACGACAAGTGCAATTAACCACTAATCAGAGCATTCAAAATCTTTTAATCACAATTATGAATAAGGAAAAGGAACACCTGGCCGAGTTTATCAAGTTATTTTATGACTTGCATCATTAAAAATCTATCGAATCATCCGGTAATAAGATTCGATTTGTTGTTCATTTTGTTCGGAAAGCCCCTGGATTAATTCCTCGGAAAACTCCAGGTTAAAACGCTCCAAGGATTCACCTAGTATTTCCCGGCAGATCCGGCGGCTGGCCGTGGTTCCCGGGTGTTTGAATACAAAGTCGGCTATTGCGTCAATTTTCGCTGCTGATGCCATGTTGAACACCTCTTTTTTGAGTTTAAAGGATTTCCGTCAGCTATTTTTTCCCGGATTGATAATAAATATGATAATTAAATAAAACTCATTCAAAACGGGAATCATACCAAGCAGTATAAAATATCGTAATTTCAAAGGATAAAGGAGCGATCATTTTCATGGCCGAGTTAGGAAACCCGTTTGTGGGAAATGTCCCGCGTAAAATCAGTAGCGAGGAATTGATTCAAGCGTTACGGGTCGACATGGCGGGGGAGTTGGAGGCGATCATGGGGTATGACGCCCATGTAATGGCCACAGAAGACGAACGGGTAAAAAAAGTGCTGGGTTCGATCCGGGATGAGGAAAAGCAACATGTCGGGGAACTGATGTCGTTAATTAAAATGCTGGATTCACGGGAAACGGAATATTTCGACAAAGGGGCGCGAGAGGTTTCTGAATTGTTGGGGATCAAGGTTTAGGCTTGATTCAGCGGCGTGTTTTTTTATAAAGTTGATTCCGGTTCGTTTTTATCGATCTGGGCGAAGAAGTTTTCAAAGGCCTCCGTTTCGCTGATAATACCGATAATGGAATAATCGGCTTTTTTACCGGGCGCGTAAATATTGTGCGCCTGTTTCAGCGCTTTTTCCCTGGCTTTTTCAAGTTCATCCGCCTCGACAATTACATCGATCCGGCGGAGGTTTTTGCCGAAACGGACCCGAACGGAAGCGGCATAAAGCATTTTTTCCCTCCTTGAATATGGAATGTTCGATAAATGGCGGTGCTTTTCCTGCTATTAAAAAGAAGAGGTTTTCGGGAGTTTTTGTGGAAATCAATTGAGGTTAGGGTATTTTGCTTTTGAGGTGGATATTTTGAAAAAATGCGTTTTAGAACCGGACAAGGACTGTAATGATTGCGGCGATTGTAACTTTTGCGATCTCAATCCGTTTAAAGTTTGCGATAATTGCTGCCGTTGTTTGGATGGGGCTGATTACCGCGGGATTGAAGTAACAAAAATTATTTTGCCGGATAAGCTTGAAACAAATGAGAAAAAAAAGAAATAATATTTTTTATTGTGAAACGCCATTTTTAACCTGAATCCGGCAAGTAACTTAAAAATCTTTCTAAATAGGGACTTGCCGGATTCAGTAGATAAACCCGATCCGGCAAATTTTTTTTTATATTTCAAGAAAATTTAAATGTACTTGCCGGATCGAGGTTTAAATGAAGCGCCCGCTAAAAGGGTGTTTTTTTTATGCCTTTGGCATAATTTTATAGGCGAACGGCATATGTGCAACCGGCGGTTGGGCGAATAGACTAACATTGGTTAGACTAAAAATATGAAATTCGAAGGAGGTAATCATATGCCGGAAATGGCTCCAGTAACCTTGCGCCTTGCACAGGCTTATGTTCCGATGCAAATATATATTAACCGCTGGGATCCGATGAAAGCCTTAATGATGGGAACTGTTTTCCCGGAGCTTTATCGACCGTATTTATAGTTGAGAGTTGACATTGGACCTTTGACTTGGTAAACGACTTTCGACATTATTTTAAAAAGGAGGATGAATGAATGCGTTCCGAACAACTTGATTCGCTAAAGACTTTACAAGCGCTTCAATTTTCGGCGTTTGATTTTAATTTGTATTTGGATACCCACCCCAATGACTCGCGGGCCTTGGCCGAATATTCCACCCTTATACATCAAGTAAAGATTGCTGAAAACGCATATAATCAAAAATATGGTCCCTTGACAGCTGAAGATAGCGTTAACCAACCATGTTGGAGATGGGCGCTTGAACCCTGGCCCTGGGACATCGAATATTAAAAAAGGAGGAAATTTAATGTGGCATTATGAAAAAAAGTTGCAATATCCCGCCAGGGTTGGAAAAGCCGACTTAAAAATGGCCAAATACTTGGTCACCCAATATGGAGGGCCGGATGGGGAACTAGGCGCGGCCTTGCGCTACCTTAACCAGCGTTATACCATGCCCACCAACCAAACCAAGGGGCTTTTAAATGATATCGGG
>JBJKPO010000330.1:0-3970 GCA_046706235.1 Bacillota bacterium
CAAACATATTTCATGATTGGATTTTCGGTTCCTTCCTTGGTGGCGGAGGCCTGGCAATAAAAAGTTAACTGAGCCGTCCCGGAAGTTGGCGAAATGGAAGCACTGAGACGGATTTTGGGCATTTTGACCGTGATTTCGGCCGATACTTTATCGGTTACCGCAGGGTGAAACCTATCTTTAACTATTACGGTAACTGTATAGTCGCCGGGTTGTTTGAAAATATGGACCGGGTTTTGTTCAACACCGGTCTCGCCGTCTCCAAAATCCCAAATATACCGAGGTTCACTGGGTGAACCGGTGATGCTCGTTTGGGCGCTAAAATTGACTGTAAAAGGCGCTAATCCCTCAGTGGAACTGGGAGTCAAGGACAATTTAAACCGTGGCGGGCTAACAATAACCGGTATCATGGTATCGGCCAGATTTCCCGGATGCAAGCCATCACTCACCAAGAGATGGACCTGGTACTCACCGGGCCGTTTAAATACATGGCTCGGCTTTTCAAGTACGCTGGTATCGCCGTCTCCGAATTCCCACCGGTAAAACAATTCCACCGGGCTTCCGGTTACCGCCGGACCGGCATCAAAATTGACGGTTAACGGAATGACTCCCGTGGAGATGGAAGCAGCGGCTTTAAGGTTGATTTGAGGCGGAAGCGCTTTAATAAGGATGATCTCTTCCGGAATTAGCAGATCCGGATGGAGTTTATCCACGGTTTTTAAAAGTACCCGGTATTCTCCGGGTTCGGAAAATGTATAAGTAACACTACTACCTTGAGTCTCTTTTCCCATAAGATCCCAGGTATACTCAAGCTGGAACGGTCCTCCGCTTACTTTCGGATTAACCAAACCGGTTACCTTTAAAGGAATTGCGCCAATCGTCGGCGTCAGGACCGGATTGGGAAGGACGGTTTCCGGGCTGACTTCGACTAATGAAGTTTTTTCGATTTTATATTCATTTACGGTAGCGGTTACCGTAACCAAATAACGGCCGGGTTTGAGATAGCTATAATGGGCTTCCGGACCGGATATTTCAATCCCGTTGCCGAAATTCCAGGTATACATCGCCTTTTGTCCATAATTAATCACGGCGTTGGCGGTCCCGGTAACTGTAAGCTCCGCCGGCCCTTTGAGCGGTTCGACTCTTTGTGTTATAACCACAAGCGGCGGTACTTCAAACTCAAATCCATATTTAAGGGTGGTTAATCCGGAAGCGGTTTTTCCTTTACCTTCGATTGTAATAATAGTTTTGGCGTCGTTGCTAAACTGATGAGTTATTTCCTTTCCGTTAGTTGTATCTTCACCACCCCATTGCCAGGTCCATTCATTGATTCCAACCGGTCCGGTAACTTCAAAATCAACTTCAAACGGTTTATCTCCCAGGGAATACCGGATTTGCGCCTCGGGATAACTTAGTTTGACATTGACCGTTGCTCCGGTCTTGGTAAAAAAACTGGAATATTCCCCGGCATCGATGCTGATTTTATACTGTTTCCCTTTGGGAATTAAAAGACTACCGGTGCTTGACGCCGTTTTACGTTCAATCTGTTTATCGGACCCCAATTCCTGAATTAAGAAACTTGCTGGATTTTTATTGCTGGACAGGACTTTTTTGGAAATAGTTACTTCCCAAGTCAAGGTTGTTGCAAACTCCAGCGGATCCTGGGGGATGATAAACTCCCGTTTTTGCCCGGTTTTATCAACGGTAACCTGTAAATCCCTGATAATACCTATCGTTTTAGGGTCGCTGTAAAATCCCGCCGCCGAATTTAAACCGAAAAAAACTAAGAACAATAGGCTAATTACGACTATGTAACATCGCCGCATTGATAGTACCCTCCCTTGTGATAACGAATCTAATCTCCAACTAAAATTCAGACAGTGAATGCTTCGGCTTGTGAACTGAAAATCCTTTTCACCCAGGAATCTTCCAGCAACTTACTTCCCATTAAGTTTTTACTTCTTTTTCACAATACGAAAGCCGCGCCGAATGATCCGAAATGATCCGCGCGATCCTTTTTCCAAAACACGGATGGACTAAAGTGGGATCGAGTTCAGCCAGGGGCATCAATACAAACGAACGCTCCCCGATTTTTGGATGAGGGATTGTCAATCCCCCGCACTCAAATACCCAGTTTTTATAAAACAACAAATCCAAATCGATGAGCCGGGGACCGTAACGGATACCGGGAAGCCGTCCCATCCGGGTCTCGATTTCCTTTAAAATTTGCAATAAACCAAGCGGGCTGAGTTGGTTACCGGCAGGGAACGATGCCACCTGGTTTAAAAACCACGGTTGATTTGAAAAATCCACCGGTTCACTCCGGTAAACCGAGGAAGTAGTGATTTCCAGATTAGTTTGACACCCAAGCAGTTGAACTGCTTGTTGCAGATTATGGTAACAATCTCCCAAATTGCTGCCTAAACCGATAAATACTTTATCATTAACATTCATCGTAAACCCTCGCGTTAAATGCTTCACTCATTTACGAATATTTTTCGATTATCTTCAGTAATTCCAAGGCAATACCTTCTTCGGTATCGGCTATCATTCCTAGTAAGGCCGCAAGACTGTTTACCCGTTTGATTGAAGCAATCTTTTTAGTGATTTTTACCATAATCGAACCTACTTTGTGCCAGATATCGCCTATTTGTTCCAGTTGTACCGCCGGAGCAAGCAATTCACCGATATTATTTCGTTCGGAAAGGGTTCGTAATATTCTGGCTATTTTCTGCCGGTAAGCGCCGATTTCCACAAAACAAACAAATAACGCCGAATAAGAGTCACGACCGCCGTTAGTATTTTCATTAATCAAATCAGTTACGCCGAGTTCGGCGGCGAAATTTCTAATAGCCGTAAACGCGCCGCCGAGCGCGCGTCTGACTGCGTCACTCACTACTTCGCGCCAATCAATATTCATCAATTGATCGTGTACTATTGAAAAAGTTACGGATCTACCGCATCCCGCCGCTAAATTATGCCGGGTAAGTTTCTCCCGTTTCTCCGAATAACTGGGATCAATGCAGTATATAGAACGATCCGGTTCATTAAAACCAACGGCCAGACAGTAATGCCGGTAATGTGCTTTTTGATAATCGGGGTTCCAGGGGCACCAAAACGAATCGATATAAATAGCCGCCGGACGGTCCTGACTGAGTTCCTGATTTATAATGGCAGTCACTTCATCGGCCGTCCGGGTATCATGCCTTATTAATTTGATTCCATAATATTTCTCCAGCGAAGGATAATGATTGCCGCCCGGCCAGGGACGAATTCGCCGGTTTAAAGGTGCTGTTTCATCCAACCGGCGAGATAAATAGTCGAAACTCCAGGTATCGACAAACATAAATTCATAACCGCGTCCCCACCACGCGGCGACGGATATCAGCAACTCCTCGAAACAATCACTTAATTCGTCATGCAACGGCTTGATATCTAAAATCATTTCAGTTTGGTCATTATTCGCTCGGTCATTTTTTCCTTATCCGGCTCATCATTCATATTATAAGCGGAATAATATATTCCCCAATCCTCCAAACGTTGATTGCTGGCGGTAATATTACGGTTAATGTTATGGGCGATTATGGTTTCAGTATGAATCGCATATTCGGTAAATAGCGCTTTAATGCCTAAAAGTCCCAAGATATCAAAGTAAGTTAATACAATCGAAATGACGTTTTCCATTAAACGGCGATCCCGTAAAATATTGGCGACATTCCCGCCGGTAATATCGCCGCCCAACTCGGCGATAAAAATATCAGCTCCCTGTTTCGCCAGTTTATTTAGCAATGTATAGATCGCCGGTTTTACCTTTTCGAATTCGCAATATGTCGAAGCCAGTCCAACGTCGGACAAATCTCCCACCAAGTCGCCCCCGGCATCCAACATTTCTAAAATATCCTCCATGCAACCGGTGCCGGCTAATTTTACGCCGGCGATTTTTAAACCGCTTTTTCGTTTCAAATATCGGATC
>JBJKPO010000331.1:0-8374 GCA_046706235.1 Bacillota bacterium
TATCTAACTGTACACTGTCCATTGTAAACTGGCAACTGAATTTTTACCCTTCGCCGTCGTTTAAAATGACCGCTGCGATATTTGCGGCGTGAGCCGCTACCCGTTCCAGGTTGCTTAACATTTCCACATAAATTACCCCGGAACCCGGCCAGCATTTACCCTGATTTAAACGATGAATATGATTTTGACGAAGCTCTTCCTCCAACTTATCCATGTTGCTTTCCCGGGTTTGGACCTGTTTGGCCAATTCCAGATTATTTTCCCGTAATGCTTGACATGCCTTACAGTATAAATCTAACGATTTACCAAAAAATAACTCCATTTCATTCACCGCCAATTCCGAAAAGGGAAGTTGTTCCCGATACCTCTTCTCGGCTAAACTAGCGATATTATTGGCATGATCCCCGATCCGTTCAATATCGCTGACTACATGCAATAAACCGGCTAAACGCTGTGATTGGGCCTCAGTCAATGAGTTTTGCGATAACAAGGCCGATAGATAAAAAGTAATTTGTTCCTGTAAGTCATCGACAATCGTTTCATCCCGGTTAATGCTATTCAATAAATGAACTTGGCCTTTTAAAAAAGCCTGCCGGGCTGATTTCAACATCTCCATCGCAATAGCGGCCATTTGGTTGATTTCATGTCCCGCTAAAATCAAAGCCAAGGCGGGACTTTGTAAAGCGCGTCGGTCTAAAAAGCTGTTGTTGCCGGTACCGATTTTTCCCTTTTTCGAAAACATGGGGATTTTCATTTTGGAAGCGGTAATTGTTAATGGGAACCAAATGCAAATAACCACCATATTAAACATGGTATGGGCCATCGCCAAATCCCATCCGCTAAACCGGTTATTGGATAAAGTTCTGGAAATCGGCCATTGAAAAGCGGCGGTTTCAAACCATTGAAATCCGGAACGTAAATATTGACTTATTTCCCGAACCGCGGTAATCGCAACAGGTAAAAAAACCAACCATAACAAAGCAGTTATACAATTAAACGAAAACAAAAACCAATTAACTTTTTTAACGGTTGATACTCTGTCCAAACCAGCCAACATGTTAATGATCGTGGCGCCGACATTGGCCCCGATAATGATTGCAAAAGCCCCGGTGAAAAACTCCGAAAAGGAAAAGGCTAAACCCACGCCGACCGCGCTTTGAATTAAAACCACTATTGTGTTGCTGCTTCTAAATAATGCCGCCAGACTTAGTCCCAATATGAAACCAAACCACGGGTTTAGAAAAATAGGTTTAATAAAATGATTAATACCGGGCTGTATCGCTAAAATCCGATATGCTTGACTAAACACTTCAAATCCAAGATACATCAATCCCAAATTGAATAAAATCTGTCCGAAATAATGCCAATTTCGTCTCTTACCGTAAGAAAATAACAGATACCCGCCCAATAATAACAAAAAGGATACCGCCCCAAGTTTAATGGCCATAAGATGAGCGGTAATTGTAATACCTAAGTTTACTCCGAGCATGATCCATAAGGCCGGTAACAAGCCAAGCAAGCCGGCATTTACCAAGCTTGAGATCATCCCAAAGGTCAAAACATTGCTTTGCAATACTGCTGCCATTCCAATTCCGGTCGTTACACTCGATAAGGGACTCCGGTTCTGTCGTTCCAGGATAACCCGAATCCTCTCGCCGGCTATTTTTTGAAACCCATCCCCAAATCTGGAGATGGCGAATAAAAAAAGACCCAAAGCACCAATGAGCTTTAATACACCCTCAACTATCGGCGGCAAAAAATAACTCCTCCCGTTTCTATTAAGCCGGTGGCAAAAGAAGTCTTAATGATAGTAGCATGATAATCACGCATTCTTGCCATATTGCTTTGGTTATATTTATCCACCGGATTAATAAAATAAATTATTCCAATCCAGTATCAGTATACCGTAATTTTATAAAAATAAAAACCCCCTTTAGGGGGGTCGTTTGTTAAAAACTTTAAAATATTCTTAAAACTGTGCCGGGTTGCCAATTCGGATTTAAATAATCCCGGGCATCGGTACTTATTAACCGATCTATTTTAAACCGGCCGTCCGGCAGTGATTGTAACAGGAGATTTTTACCATGATGGCCGGCCTGTAATACACGTGTTGCATCTTCCCGCCAATTTGGTAATTCGGTTTCAGTTTCCTCCCCGAAAATAACCTCCAATGGTATTATGGTATATAAGAGCATCATTGTCCCTCCTTTGGACCGGACCCGTATTTTAGCTCCACAATTTCGTCAAGTTTTTTAATTGCCTGGCTAATTCCGCCGATTTCATCGATAAGGCCGGTGGCAACCGCATCCTTACCCACCAAAACGGTACCGATGTCGCGGACTAAATCGCCGGTCCGAAACATCAGTTCCCGAAAATGTTCTTCATTAATTTTGGAATGGTTGGTTACGAATTTTATGACCCGATCCTGCATTTTATCTAAATATTCATAAGTTTGAGGCACACCTACCACCAAACCCGTTAAACGCAACGGATGGATGGTCATGGTAGCTGTCTCGGCAATAAAACTATAATTGGTAGATACCGCAATTGGAACTCCGATGGAATGCCCTCCGCCTAAAACCAATGAAACGGTAGCCTTGGAAAGACTTTCGATCATTTCCGCAATAGCCAAACCGGCCTCTACATCTCCACCCACCGTATTCAATATCACCAATAGCCCTTTGATATCTTTATTTTGTTCAATGGCCACTAACTGTGGAATAATGTGCTCATACTTGGTTGTTTTATTTTTCGGCGGTAAAATAATATGCCCCTCGATTTGACCGACAATAATCAAGGTATGAATATAATTTTCAACCGGAGCCGGTGTATGAAGTTGTCCTAATGACTTTAAATTTTGTAAAACCAGCCTCTGTTTACGTGGACTCTGCCGTAACGGTTGTTCAAACGGTTGTTCAAACGGTTGTTCCGCCGGATTTTCTTCCCCGGATTCAGCGGATACTTTTGGCGGAGCTTGCGGTCGACTTTCCAAACTTAAAACCCTCCATTTGGCGATAATTTGAAATAATTACGATACCAATAAAAACAGGACTTCCATAGTATATCTTGAAATTTATAAAACCATACCATACTTCCAAACCCGAAATCCGATCTTTCCCAAGGAAGGATAAGGAAACTAATGCTTTACATTTTGAATCATTAATGTTAAAATTGGGTAAATAAAATGATCTATTTTGTAAATAATATTTAATATTAAAATATCCGTTTATATTTGCCATGTAGTATTATAAGTGATAAAATATATATATAAGGAAGCTTATGGTATCCAAAATTAACTTTTCCGGCTTTTTGATTTTAATAGAAGGATGGGAGTCGTATTAAAATGGATACATTAGAACAACTTTTACGGCCTGGCAAGGAAATCCAACTGGAATTCAACGGGAATAACAATAATAAAATCACTTATAAAACACGGGTGATCCGATGCGCCCAAAAGGAATTTCTCGCTTTATTGATGTACTCCAATGAAACAACCCTGAATGATTTAAAAGAAGGAACAACGGTTAATTTAATTTGCCGGGGTGAATCCAAAAATGTATTTTGTTTTGGCACCGAGTTTATTGAGCTTAAACCCGGCGAACTTCCGATTTTAATAGTCACCCGGCCGCAAAAAATCGAAAACGCATCCCGCCGTAACTTTTTCCGTTGTGAAGTACGGCTTCCGTTTACTTATTTTCAACGGAACAAAGAGTATAAGGGCGATGCAATTAATTTATCAGCCGGTGGATTATTTGCGGTAATCGATGTCGAACCCTCAATTAAAACCGGTTCCCGGCTGGCCTGCAAGCTGTTTTTACCGAAGACAAAGGATCCGATTATGTTTGTAGGGAACGTCGTCGGAATTCGTCATATCAACAATATTGATGGGATCGCCTTGAGTTTTCAAAATCTAGGCAAAGACCAGCAAACCCAAATCGTTAAGTATCTATTCGAACAGCAGCGAATAATACTGATCCAAAAAAGGATAACATCAAACCGGATTGTGGGCATGTAATTTACGAACTGGTTGATTCTTAAATTGTTGGGTAATAATGTTGTGCAATATAAAAACCGAAAATCTTGAATTTTCGGTTTTTAACATCTCCCAGTGGTTTAGCGATAAATATTTTAAATAAGGAAAAAATTGGTTGTCGATAAAAAATCTCTTGAAAAAAAATCTCTTTGATCCGAAAACTTTATTACCTACTAAATATTAGATATACGGTTAAATTTTTTTTAAATTATGAGGCAATTATGAAACAACTGAAAAAAATCATCATCGATTTCCTTACTTGCGGTTTGAATGATACCACCTATATTGAGGTTACCCGTAAACTTATCCTTATAAATATCAGCGCGACGATTTTCCTGCTGGTAACCATCCCGCTTGGTTTTGTCGTACTTTTAGAAAAATATTACAATTTTGCATTTATCGATTTTTTAATGGCGGGTTTTGTAGGAGCGTCGCTATTGGTATTACGAATCACCAAGAAACATCTCACGGTTGGCTACGCCATTTATTTTTTTCTAACGGTGATTGCCCTTTATAATTTTTCCACCGGCGGCGTGGCTGATTCCGGGTTTATCTGGACTTACATAATGCCGCCGGCCGCTTTATTCCTTTTCGGATTGACGGAAGGGACCATCTATTCCCTGATCCTTGTCGGCGTGGAAATACTGGCGGTCTTTATCCCCAATCCTCTTTATACTGCTCATTATTCCGGCGCTTTTTTAATCCGGTTTCTATCTTCTTTGTCAGCTATGTTTATCATCGTTTTCCTTTTTGAATATATCCGGGACAAAATTCACAAGCAACTGCAAGAAAAAAACGCGGAACTTTCCAGGACCATCCAAACCCTGACCGAATCCCAAATAAAACTGACCGCCTTTGCCGCCAAAGGCGAAGAGCGAAACCAGGAATTGCAAGACTTCATATACATCGCCTCTCACGACCTCCAGGAACCTTTACGTAAAGTCATGGCCTTTAGTGAACGCGTCAAAACCAGGTTTGGAAAGCAGATTGACCCGGATGGTCTTGATTACTTAGAACGGATGCAAAACGCCACAGAGCGGATGCAGGCCTTAATCAATGATTTGTTGACGTATTCCCGGATATCGACCAAAGCTCATGAATATATATTGATTAATTTACATGAAATGCTTCAGGGAGTAATCAGTGATTTGGAGCTCAGGATCGAGCAAAACCATGGGTATATTGAAATCAAAAATAAATTACCGTCCCTGGAAGCCGATACCGTCCAGATCCGGCAATTATTCCAAAACCTCATCGGCAATGCTTTGAAATTTCATAAACCAGAAGTACCGCCCGTGGTTCAAATCAGCGCTAAAAGCATTTCCGAGGATGGTATATCGTATTACCAAATCACGGTGGCCGACAATGGTATCGGAATTGCCGATCGCGATTTTGAACGCATTTTCGGAGTGTTTCAACGCCTGCACGGCAAGGATGAATACGAAGGGACCGGGGTTGGGCTTGCAATTTGCAAAAAAATCGTGGAACGCCATGGCGGCAAAATCAAGGTGGAAAGTCGGTTAAATGAGGGTTCCCGGTTTATCGTGACCCTGCCGGTAAAACCGGTGAATCCGTAGTTGAATATTCCTTTTTACCCGCTATCCTTTAAAACCGGCCGCACCGCCCGAACCCTGCTTTTACCATTATCCACTATCGTTACAATCGAATTGCCGACCTTTACTCTAAGCTTATTGGATCTCATTTTAAACCCTCCTTTACCGGGTATTTTGTTAACTATGGCTATCTTTAACTATATTTAATATTAATATATTTTACTAATTTTGTCAAGGGGTATGAAGAAATGATTCATCCCTAAAAGCCACTTTTAAGAAGTTCCGAGTTGTAAACCCAAAATCGAATTTTACATCCAAAACACCTTGACAACGATCAGTAGATGCATGTATAATACAAAGTAATGTTATATCGTAATTGCCTTGATAAGGAATAGTAACCCATATCTTGTAAAAAAGAGAGCCGGTGATTGCTGAAAACCGGCACAAGTCAGGGTGAATCCCCCTTGGAGCAATAAGGTGAAATAAACGATAAGTATATTGATACATATAAACTTATTGATTACGAAATCTTATCGGTGGAACCGTTATCGCCATAAAGAGTCCAGTTTTCCGGCGGCCCCGGTTTAAACGGATTAAAAGTAGGGTGGTACCACGGTCTTTCGTCCCTAACAGGGTGAAGGGCTTTTTTATTACCCGAACCAAAATTGGTTGTAAATTGAAAAGGATGAATTAAATGGTAATAACTCGCGAAGCTTTTCAGGAATTTATCTCAGCAATCAGTCAAGAATTTGATGTTTATATTCCTGTAAAGTCGAAAAATGGCGAACACTTTAATCTATCTTTATATAATGCCGAAAGCGAATGGCTTATCGCCGGTTGCCGGCCGACGGATCCCCTTAAGACTCTCTTTTATCCTCCCCGGGATCGGATTTTACCGCTTAAGACGGCCAACTCAAAAAAGCGGCTTATTTTCGGCGTGAAAAACTGTGATTTAAAAGCACTGACGATTTTAGACCATGCTTTGTTGGACGATCCAAATTTTACCGATTTGAATTATCAAAATCTGCGGGAATCAACTTACATCATCGGCGCCGATTGTACCGAGGTCTTACCTACTTGCCATTGCAACCTGATGGAGATCGAACCTTATCCTCAGAACAACTACGATCTGAATATGAGTGAAGTGAGAGCCGGTTATCATTTGGAGGAAAGAAGCGCCAAAGGCGCGGAATTAATCGCGCTTATGAAAAAATATATATCCGTAAATGATACCGGTAATGACGGGATTCAAGCGGAGCTGAACCTTAACCGTAAACGAATTACAGATCTGTTAATCACGCAAAACCAAGCATTTGTTTCATATAAACTAGATTGTGAAAATAAAAACAATTCCCCGTGGCCTAACTTTTCCAAGACATGCGTCGAATGCGGCGGATGTTGTTATATATGCCCCACTTGTTATTGTATTTTAATCCGGGATGTAACCGAAAAGCCAAAAGAGTTTCACAAGATGAAAACCTGGGATTCGTGTCAACATACCGGGTATGCCAAGGTAGCCGGGGGTGGGACCCCTCGTCCTAATCTCTGGCAGCGTTTTCGTCATCGTTATCTTTGTAAATTTTCAGTAATGGTTCAAAATTTCTCGGAAGCGGGTTGCACCGGTTGCGGACGTTGCATCGCAACCTGCCCCGCTGGTATCGATATAAGGGAAACGGTAGTAAACAGTGGACAGTGATCAATGAACAATTACCAGTTAACAAGAATTAAACTCCAATCATTGATAATTGGTAATTGGTAATTGATAATTGATAATTGAAAAGAACGGGTGGCATCATGAAAGATCAAAATCCATACGAGGTAATCGCGGCCGAGGTTCTTGAGGTAGTTCAGGAATCTCCCAAAATCAAGACTTTTGTCATGAAATTGGAACAGGACTTTCAGTTTCGGACCGGGCAGTTTATCGAGTTAACCGTACCGGGCGTCGGGGAAGCGCCGTTCACGCCCTCATGTTCCCATTATGAAACCGGGAAAATGGAAGTAACGATTATGGAGGCAGGTTTAATTACCCGCCACCTGCATCAAAAAATCGGCAAAGGAGATATTTTGGGTGTTCGAGGTCCGTATGGCAGCGCTTATCCACTTGACCGGTTCAAGAATCACAATGTTTTGATTTTAGGAGGCGGAGTTGGTTTAGCCCCGTTAAGATCTTTATTGCTGACCATGTTGCATGACTTGAAAGATTATCAACGGATTTCAGTTTGTTTTGGATGCCGGACTCCGGAAGATTTTATTTATAAAAAGTTCTTTAATGAATGGCAAAATAATGAAAAGGTAACTTTGTATCGAAGTGTTGATAAAGTACCGGAAGATCAATGCTGGATAGATTCCATATATACGAAAGTATGTTTGGTCCCCGGTTTACTTGAGCATGTGGATGTCGAACCGGCCAACTCGATTGCTGTAGTCTGTGGCCCTCCAATCATGATGAAATTTGGCACCAAGGCCTTGTTGGATAAAGGTTTCCGCGACGAGAACATTTATCTCTCCATGGAAAAAAAGATGTATTGCGGTATCGGGCAATGCCGCCATTGCATGATTGACAACTATTACGCTTGTAAAGATGGCCCGGTATTCACTTACGCTCAGGTGAAAGACAAGGAGAATATTTGGGAATGAAAAAACTATTTATCGATCTTGAACAATTGTTACCGCGAAAAGCGGAACTAAATACCATTCAATGCGAGTATTTATATCACAGCCAAAATAAAGGCGAGTATTCCCTGTTGGAGGCCGCCGAGTTCTCGGTCTATTGCCGACAATGCAAGGA
>JBJKPO010000332.1:0-6053 GCA_046706235.1 Bacillota bacterium
TTGGCAGACATGATTTCAGGAGTATTACTAACCTTTTTAGTCTCACGGTATTCTTAATGTTTTTAGTTTTTGCCTTTAAATACGGATTTTTAGGCATTAAACTGAGTATTGAAAGAAATTACCGTGAAAATTCCCTGAAACTAATTACTTCCGGGACAGCAATATTAATGCATTGCGTTAAAAATGAAATCAGTAAAATTGAATATGCCGGGGAAACAATTAAGAAGATAAATTCCGGGCAGCCTGCTTCCGAAGCGGCCGGGATAATTTTGGAGTCAACCGCTCATTTATCAAAAAAGATCGCCAGGATTTACGGGCAAGTGCGGGAGATCAATCTATCCAAGGAAGAAAGTGATATTATCGATATTGTTGATACATCGCTGGACTCCTTTAAGTTTCGGTTTAAAAATAAAAATATCCAACTCATCAAAAAGTATGAAGGCAATTTCAAGGTGAATTGCGATAAAACCCATATGAAAGAAGCAATTGGGAATATTGTTAAAAATGCTCTCGAAGCCATGGACCAAAACGGTGTATTATATATTAGCGTTTACCGGCAGAAACGAACAGTAAAAATAGCTTTTCGGGATAATGGGACTGGAATTTTAAATGAGAATCTGCCTTATGTATGTGAGCCGTTCTTTTCCTCCAAAAAAACCGAATCAAACTTAGGGTTAGGTTTATCGTATTGTTATAACGTAATGCATAAACATAATGGTCTATTGGAAATTAACAGCCAGGAAGGAACCGGTACCATGGTCACCTTAAGTTTACCGATTAGTAGAGTTGCGATAAATCCAAATTAAGTATCACAACTCTTAAAAAACCGGTGTGTATTGCTAAAGTTTAGAGTTTTTAACACCGCTTTTTAGTGGAGAGGATATTTTAATTGAAAAGGGAAGACTATCGTGACAAAATTCGAATCGTTGTTATTGATGACGATCTTGATTGGATTAAACTGTTAACCATTAATATTCATAATACCGAAAAAGATATCATTATTATCGGATCAGCCTCAACTGTTGAAAAAGCCGTTGAAGTAGTTAGAATTTTAGAGCCTGATGTGGTTTTATTAGATATTAATTTAACTGAAAACTACTATGATGGTATCGAGGCGGCGCATAAAATAACTGAGGTTAGCAGTGCAAAGATTATTATGCTTACTCACTTGTTTAGCGAAGACCTGGTGCGTGATTCCTTTACCGCCGGAGCGGTTAGTTATTTATCAAAATCCGATCTGAAATGGATTCCTGATGTCAGTAGAACCATTTGTAAGAAAACTTCGGCGATAGAGGTAATAGCCAGAGATTATCGCAGGCTTAAGACATTTGAAAATAAGGAAAAAGTTTTAAGCGGGTTGAGTGATGCCGAAAAAGAAGTAATGAATCTATATATTATGGGATATAAACGAAAAGAAATCGCTTTAAGTCTTGGAAAAACTGAAGATACCGTCAAAAATCAAGTAACCAGCAGTCTTAAAAAACTAAATATTGAAAACAGGAAGGAATTATTAAAAAAATTGTCGATTAGATCCTAAAAAAATTCTTTTCCGGGTTTTCGGTTTTTTGTAAGATTAATAGATTTCCAATAAAAATATTAATAACTGTTTTTGAAACAGAGCCCGCGCTAAACATAATCGTTTGGTTTTTTGGGGGAAAATAAACATGAAATTAGCGGTTAATTTTTCAGAATCATTATTGTTGTTATTGCAGGAAAATCCACAGCTTCCCGTTGAGTATATTAAATTGCCGACAATCCCGTTCCCCGGAGGTTGGACTCAATTTATTCAAGGCCGTCAATATCGTAAACTTCTTCCGCATTTGGCTCAATCCGGAATAATCGATCTGTGTCATCCTCAAATCAAACAAAGTTTTAATGATTCATTAGTGACTAAAATAATAAGCCAAACCGCTCCCCCGCATTTATCCACACATCTGGAAGCTTCGTTGGGACATTTCCCGGAAATCAAGGATTATTTGCACTATAATCATCCGGTTGTCGTAAAGGAATTAAGAAACCGTTTGATACCAAATATTCTAATGACACAAAAAAAAATCGGAATTCCTTTATTACTGGAAAATAACCCTTATTATTCATGGTCATGGCACTACCGGGTGAGTTGCGAACCGGAATTTATCACCGGGATTTGCGAGTCCGGTGATTGCGGACTGTTATTGGATATTGCCCATGCCAGGATCAGTGCCGCGTATTTTCAAATAGATATCGAGGATTATTTGCTTCGGTTGCCTCTTTCGCGTGTCAGGGAAATCCATATGTCGGGTGTGCTTGAAGCGCCGGTTGGAATTTGGGATTCCCATACCATATTACATGAATGTGATTATCGATTATTGGAATATATTTTAAATCGGACGAAACCTGAAATTGTAACCATTGAGTATGGAGGTTATGATAACCGGGAATGGAATCCTTTGGATGGTTGTTATGTTGAGTGTTTTCGAAATAATCCCACGGAATTGCGAGAAATGATTTATAAAGTAGGCGCATTAATTAATTGTCCTAATTGATATCATCAATTATCCCAATTAATTTTGATAATTGTCCCAATGATATCATCAATTATTCCAAATAATTTTGATAATTGTCCCAATGATATCATCAATTATTCCAAATAATTTTGTTAATTGTCTCAATGAGACCATCGATTATCCCAGTTAATTTTCCTAGCTGACTCCTTGCTCCCAAAAAGTTTTCCATATTAATGAAGTAACTAAAAAAGATTACAATTTGAGTGCCGGTAATTTATGAAATGTCCTAAGAAAATAGGATCTTTTATTTTATCAGGGTCAAAATATTGTGACTTACTTAAAAATAGTTTTTAGATATAATTAAGATTGCATAAAACATAAAAAGAATTGATTGGTTTAATAATTCGGCTCATGCCTATATTTAAAGAAGCATATGAATTTAATAGTTTTTTATTGAAAATTGAGGAAAAAAAGGGGATTAGGGATTAGTGGCGCAAGATAAAATCACAATTTTAATAATTGATGATTCATTCACCTGGATAAAAAGACTTTCGATTTTACTTGATACGGAAGACGGCATGATCGTTATCGGTTCCGCACAGGAAAAAAACGAAGGATATCATTTAATTAATGTCTTAAAACCGGATGTGGTCTTACTTGATTTATACTTTACCGGTAATCAACCGGAGGGGTTATTATATATTAATGAAATAAAAGATAGAACCAAAGTCATCGTTACAACGGCGTCCGAAAATCCAAAAGATGTAAAAGAAGCGATGCTGTCGGGCGCAAAAGAGTTTGTAATTAAAGAGAGCATCGGGAAATTGCCGGCAACGATTCGAGAGGTATATAAAAGATGGACTACCGCCGAATTAATGGCGGATCTGGTAAAAAACAATGCAAAACTTGTGGTTGAAAAAAAGAAGGATGATATATTAAATAAATTCGAATTAACCGCGAAAGAAAAAGAAGTGTTTAAATTTCTCGAAAACAATTTAAATCGCACTCAAATTTCAAATGCAATGTTTATTACCACGGATACGGTTAAAAACCATATCACTAATATCCTCGAAAAATTAGCGGTAAAAAATACCCGAAATGCCGTTGAAAAAATTAGGTCAATAATGAACAAAAATAAAATTTAAATATAGAGTCCCAAGAAAGTAGGACATCTTTAATATATGCGGCAATTTAGTCCTATGTAATCAGACCTTCCTGATAAAATAAATTATTAGTATACTTAAAGAGAAAATTGCGAATAAATTTATTAAAATACTAGTACATTTATTTTTTAAACCTCGATCCGGCAAGTACATTTAATTTTCTTAAAATAAAAAGAAAGATTTGCCGAATCGGGTTTATCTACTGAATCCGGCAAGTCCCTATTTAGAAAGATTTTTAAGTTACTTGCCGGATTCAGGTTAAAAGGAGGGAAAAATCGATGACTGAGATTGAAAAACGACTGATATCGGAAATGTTGAATTTATCGCTTGAAAGCAGATCACAATTAGTGGAAATATTGACCCAAAGTTTGGAACAAAATTACAATGATAGTCTTAAAGACGTCTTGCGGGAAATTCGTGAAGATGAGTCGTAGAAGCAAATCGAAAGGCGGGTTAACATTGCCCAACATCTCACAATTTGATAATCGTTTGAAGAACGCCATGGTCTAAATCGATTTTGAAATTATCACGGAATTGCTGCGAAAATTCGGCCATGATCCTTTGAAGATGAATTTTTTTGGGGTAATCCAGGATAAATTGATAACATCCGGGTTAAAAATTATTGATATTATTGTATTTGGTAATTTTGAAAAAGATGCCGCAAGCGTTAAGTTGCAAACGGTATTAAGAACATTAGGAATTCAGACACGGCACAGTTCCAACAACGGGAAAAATTCGAGCGATTTGGAGTTAACTGTAAACGCTTTAAGAGATCTATATAAAAATCCCAATATCGATTTTTTTGTGACTATTTCCAGCGATCGCGATATTATTCCTTTACTGAAAGAGATTAAATATGAAAATAAAATAGCCTATCTAATTTCTACAAAGAATGGGTTTAATCCAACCGTTATTAAATACGCTGATTATCATGAATACCTTGAGGATATTTTCAAGCTGCAGCCGCCGGATAATTCGGTTGCGAACCGTTCAGTTGTGAATTATGAGTTTGATAACCGGGATGAACTTTTGGAAGAAATCGGCATCGATCCTGCCAATGTTGGTCTAACCAAGCTCCAACGCGCCGAGGAAGTAGCCGGTTATTTCTATAAGTCGCATATTAGGGCACAGGCATCACTCCTCGGAAAACCAGTCAATTTAAAAGGATATCTGGATGTAGTGGCGAAAGTTGTGAAACGTTCTCCGGCTGAAATTTTGGATGATTTCAAACTGGCGCATTGCTTGAAGTATATTACGATTTATAAGGATCCGGATCGGGGGTTATGCGTAAAAGAGGGTAATGGAAAACCCAAACTTTCTTTATAGTTTACAGTTTAAATGGAATCAGTTATATTAATACTAGTATCTAGGTATCTAGTATTTAGTAGTCAGTATTCAGCAGGTTTTAATATTTTAAAGAGTTTATACTGAATACTAACTAATGACTACTGAATACTGCCATTAAAGATGGTGAATTAAATGCGATTGGATCGGTACTTGGCCAATATGGGGTACGGCAGCCGGAACCAGGTAAAGTTAATGCTTCGTTCCGGGAAAATCACGGTAAACGGAGAAATTGCCAAGGATGGAGCCAGGCACATCATACCGCGGCAAGATCAAGTCGCCTGTTTGGGTGAAGTTATCGATTATCGCGAGTTTATTTATTTGATGTTGAATAAGCCGGCCGGTGTTATTTCCGCAACCGATGATTTAAAAGAACGAACCGTGCTGGATTTGATTAACGCTAAATACTGCCTCAAAGGGCTTTTTCCGGTGGGACGGTTGGATAAGGATACCGAGGGATTATTAATTTTAACGAATGACGGTGTTTTAGGGCACCGGCTCCTGGCGCCGCGAAAACATGTCGCGAAGCGTTATTTCGCTAAAATCGATAGCGCGGTCGGGGCTGAGGATATTGAAGCATTTCGGGACGGAATAGTTTTGGATGATGGGTATCGTACCATGCCGGCTAGACTGGATATTATAAAACCGGTTATTCCCGTTGAAGTGTTCATTGAGATTTATGAGGGGAAATACCATCAGATTAAAAGAATGATACAAGCCCTGGGGAAAGAAGTTATTTACTTAAAACGAATTGCAATGGGGAATCTGGAACTCGATCCGGAATTGAAACCCGGTGAATACCGGGAGCTTTCCGAAGTGGAACTAATAAATCTGAGTGAGAAGTGGGAAGTGTGAGGTGCGATGTGAGAAAGATCTTAAAAGCAGTTGGATTTAAAATCCCCCTCATTTTCCCATTTCCCACGGGAGTGTCCCGCGATTCGTGTAAATGGAATAATCTAACAATACTTTTAACATACTAATATTGCTTTTACTCTTGCGCAGGATAGGGCAACGCTGGGGAGCGACCCGAGCGGCGCATGAGGTTTTGCAGGGCGGCGGG
>JBJKPO010000333.1:0-6492 GCA_046706235.1 Bacillota bacterium
TGGATAAGATGAATGTTTATCCGGCGCCGTATGGTTATTATAATTATAACGGCGAAAAAGCGGCGGTGTCATTCCCGGAGTACCGGAAATTATTACACGAAAAGATGATTACCCGGACGGTTGGAGCCCATCTTTCCCCGGCCTTTGATATTGATCCTGAAAGCCGCGATTATATTATTGGAGATACGGTAATCATCGGCCCGTTAAAAACCGTCGGGGTGGGGAAGGATGATTATGTTAGCCATTTGAGGAACGAATCTGAGTTTTTGGCGCTGGTGAAAGAATTTTTTCCCCATCTGGAATTAGAGGACATCGAAAGGGATTATACCGGGATTATGGCGGTGGTCAAAGGACATTCGGATTTCATAATTGAGCCGGACCGTAAATATCCCCGGATGATTACGGTGATTGCGGATTCCCCGGGATTAACCGCTTCGCTCGCGATTGCGGAGTATGTTTTGGAGATGGCTAATCAAGATTGACCAGATATTGTTTGAAAATGGCTGGATTTAAACCTTATGCTTCAGCTTCGCAATAATGATGATCCATTGTTATATACTCCGGCATTTTTTTAAGATCTAAAAGCGGATGTTTGAATATGAATTGTTTATCAGCGACCTTTTCTTCTTCTTTAAGGCCGTTCGTTTTATAGATGAGATAAATTTGTTTGTTTTTTTCGGTCAGGATGTAATCGGCCAAAAAATACCGGGCCTGCTTTTGCGCTTCCCGCATAATGAATAACAGAAAGGTATCCGCCGCTCCTCTGGAGATGACCCGGCAGGATACGGCAAATTGATGAATATGCCAACATTGCTCTTCGATTTTTACCAAAGCTAAGCCAATTTTCCCGTAACTTCCGAATTTATCCTCCAAAGCGCATATATATAGTTTATAGTTATCAGATGCGATAAAACTTTTAAGCTCATCAGACTCATAGAGGCGATTGGTCGCATTGAGACGGTTGGTGCGGTTTAGTAATTCATAGGCCCTTGGTATATCTTCTTCTTGCGCTTCATAGATATGGTAGGTTAATCCCAAGGTGGCCAGAAATTCTTCCGGTGTTCCGATAAATTTTTGTTCTTCTTCTTTTCTGGCCAAATCGATTAAGTAAAATTCTCTTCTTTTCTGGGCGTCTCCGGTGACAAATTCCGGATTCAAGCCCGGCATAGTAAGTAATTCCTTATACTGATCGGCATTAACGCAATGTATTTGCGGAAAGGCCATTTTCACTTCCTGGCGTTCAAATTCTTGATCATCGATAAAAAGAATGCTGTCTAATCCAATATTTAGCCGCAAATAAAGGTTTTCGATGGACTTTGATTTTGCATTCCAGTTTATCTCCGGGTATATAAAATAATGATCGATATGCAATTCTTTGAGTTTTTCCATAGTAGGTCCGTAATTATTTTTACTGGCAATAGATTGGATAATACCTCTTCGATCCAATTCCTTGATTATCTCGAGGATTCCTTCTTTCAGACAAATCCGATCATCTTCTAAAAGGATACCGTGCCAAAGAGTATCATCCAAATCCCAGACCACGCATTTTATTTCTTTTTTATTTTTTTCACTATCCATTTTTATTCCCCTCGTTGGTAAAATTTCTACTACTTAATTTTTCACGTAAAAGTCTGGTTAAGATCTCCTTTCTTTGCTCATTCATATTCTGGAATTTGGAATGTTCCTCTTTTTTACTGTTGGTTGGTTTTTTCACTTGTTGCTCTTTGGCTTCCATTTTAAAATTAGGTGTCGCGCGTTCGCATGCGGAATCGGCGGAAAGTATTTTATTAATATCAATTAGATATTTGGGATTTCTGATGGCATTTTCAATTATTTTGGCGGCTTTTGCGATAGTGTTTTCCTTAAGCATCAGATCGGCATAAGTATTACAATTTGAACGGATGGTATTATTATTTAAAACTTCCTTAACAGCCGCTTTGATATTATTGACTTTCCAACAAGCCACCGGTAAAAACTCGCCTAAACCTAATTTTTTAATAATCGAGGCGTTAAACGGCCGGTCGATATTACCCGCCAGGATTAATTGGGGTACCTTATAGCGAAGCGCATAAGTGATTGTTCCGATACCACCATGGTGAATAATAGCTTTTGCATGGGGCAGCAATGCTTCAAAATCGATAAAATCAACCCATTTTAAAGAATTATTTTGATTATCGTTTATGAGATTAGCTACCAGTTCATAAAAAGGAGTTACCACCAACACTTTAAGTCCTAATTGGATACAGGCGGAGATAGCCGCGTCAAAATATTTTAACGTTTCATCCTTACCTGAACTGCCGGAAATAATGATAGGAGCATCGCCCGATACGAATTCCGCCACTTCTTTGGTTAATTTAGATATTGCTGCTTTATAGATGGAATAATCGAGAAAGCCAACCGTGATAAAATATTTTTTCTGGATAAGCTTACGGCCATAGAACCACTCCGGCCATAAACAAATTTTATATTTCATGATATTAGCCCATTCGGTAAAACTTTTCACGGGTGGAAGTCCTAAAGTTTCCCGCAAAGTATTAATGTATAAGGTATTTGACTCCTCGAAAAGATCATGATCGAAACGAATTTGAGTTATGTAACTCGGGGTTAGGAAAAACGGGATGATTGGTTTTTGATGGATTTCAGCGGCAAGTAGTGATGAAAAACTTGAATTGTAACGTGTAATTAAAACGGTATCATCTAATAAACAATAGGGCTTTAATTTAGCAAGTTCGTTTTTACATTTTTCTATGGAAAAACTTTCTTCAAAGAACTTAGTATACTGTTCTATTTGGAGCAGTGGTCCTCTGGCTATTTCGGTAAACCGTACAAATTCGTCCCATTGTTCCTTTGTTTCCCAGGCAACAAATTTTAAGCCCGCTCCCAGCACTTCCGCTTCATTTATACAATGGGTAAAAAGAGTAACATCATGCCCAAGTCTTTTCAACGCTTGGCCCAAAACGACAAAAGGAACCACATCCCCTCTTGTTCCATGGGTAGTTATCAACATATTTGCCATGTTAATTACACTTCCTTAATTCATCAATTATCTGTAATTATTGGCGAATTGGATTCAATTTTCCTAGACTTAAAATAGTTATATTTTTTTACCGCTTAATTTTTCACGTAGAAGTCTGGTTAAGAGTTCTTTTCTATTATCAGTAATAGTTAGAAGTTTCGCATGAGCTTTTTTTTCATCTTCGGTCGGTGGTTTCTCTTTTTGCGCTTTGGTTTTTGGTGTAAAGTTGTATGACGTACCCTCGGATGCGGAATCGGTGGTAGATAGCACTTTACTAATATCAATCAAAAATTTGGGGTTTCCAACGGCATTTTCAATTATTTTGACGGATTTGGAAATAGTGTTTTCTTTTAGCATCAGGTCGGCATAATGATTACAATTTAAACGGATGGTAGTATCGGTTAAAACTTCCTTAACAGCTGCCTTTATATTATTTTCTCCCCACAAAGCCATCGGCAAAAAGGCGCCTAAATTCAACTTTTTAATAATCGAGGCATTGAAAGGCCGGTCGATATTACCAGCTAGAATTAATTGCGGTACTTGATAACGAAGCGCGTAAGTGATTGTTCCGATACCGCCATGGTGAATAATAGCTTTAGCGTGGGGCAATAATGCTTCAAAATCGACAAAATCAATCCATTTTAAAAAACTATTTTGATTATCATTTAAGTGATTAGCCACCAGTTCATAAAAGGGAGTTACCACCAGTACCCTTTTCTTGAGTTGAATACAAGCGGAAATAGCCGCATCAAAGTATTTTAAAGTATCATCCTTGACTGAACTACCGGAGATAATGATGGGCGCATCTCCCTGGGCTAAAAATTCTTCTACCTCCTCGCTTAACGGGTGTATCGTCGATTTATAAACGGAATAGTCAAAAAAGCCAACCGTGATAAAATACTTCCGGCTGATAAGCCGATGATGGTAAAACCACCCCGGCCATAAACAAATTTTGTAGTTCATGATACAAGTCCATTCGGTATAGCTTTTTACACGGGGAAGGCCCAAAGTTTCCCTCACAATATTAAGGTGTCTGGTATATGATTCCTCAAAAAGATCATGATCGATCTGAATTTGAGTTATGTAACTGGGAGTCAGAAAAAATGAGATGATCGGTTTTTGATAGATTTCGGCGGCTAGCAGTGAAGCAATATTTGAATTAAAACGAGTAACTAAAACGGAGTCGTCTGATAGGCAATAGGGCTTTAACTTTGCCAGTTCATTCGCATATATTTCCTCTGAAAAAATTTCTTCATAATTATATTGTTCTATTTCCCGCATTGGTCCCCAGACCAGGTTTAAAGAACGGATACTATTATCCCATTCTTCCTTTGTTTCCCAAGCAACAAAATTTATTCCTGCCCCCAACACTTCCGCTTCATAGGTACAGTGAGTAAAAAGAGTAACATCATGTCCGGATCTTTTAAGCGCTTGACCCAAGACGATAAAGGGCACGATGTCACCCCTGGCCCCATTTGTGGTTATCAACATATGAGCCATTTTAATTATATTTCCTTAGTTCTTTTATTTTTTCTTCCGGCATGTTATCAACTTCTTTAATTAGTTCATCCAGAGTTTCCGCGTTTGTTTGCTCGATTAAAGCATTTTCAATGATCGCGGCCTGCTCCGCGATAGTTAATTTGGTAGACAATAATTCCTTAAAAGTAAGCGAAATATAGAAAGTATTGGCTATCTTAGAAATTAATTGGATAACCAATAAGGAATGGCCCCCCAAATCCAAGAAATTATCATCAGTGCTCACTTTATCAAAGTTAAGGAGTTCTTGCCATAGTTTGGCAAGTTCGGCCTCAATCCACGTCTTGGGGGAAATAAATTCTTTTTTTACATCATCCAAACTACCGCTGCCAAACAAGTCGTCCCATTTATTTTGATAATTGTCGTTATTGCTCATATTGATCCCTCCTTAAATTTGAGTTGATCTAAACAATTGTTTTATATATTGATTTCCGCGGGTTTATTTATGGAATTATCCGCTATAGATGCCGATTCATCCGGTTTATCAGGGATGACGTCAGGTAATTCGGTTTCGATATGATTGATTCTTGGATATACGTAAGCCGCAAAAATTGCCAAGATAGTGATTATCCCCGCCAGTATATACATAAAACCCATGCCTCTGCCTTTTCCAACTCCGATGATCATACCTAAATTGCCTACTAATAGACCATCCTGATTAAATAACGGTTCAAAAACCTTATCCGCTAAAAACCCCGATACAAAATAGGCAATAGGCATCGAGCCTTTGGTTACCATATGGTTTAACGCAAACAGTCTCCCTTGCACATCCTGGGCTACCTTTTTTTGAAAGATAGTCACATAACATCCGTCATCCAGCATTAATGCGCAATTATAACAAAAAATACCGGCCGCGAAAACCAGGGCTAACGGTTGAAACCCGGCAAGGATAAAGGCCAGCCCCTCCAAGAAGACAAAGATATACACACCGTTAATCTTTTTCTTGGGTCCGCCCCAGATGCTCATGATGAAGCTCCCAAGCAACATACCGGCTCCGCCCGCCGACACGATTAAGCCAAGACCGGCGGCATTAGTAATGGTTAAAGCCAAGGGAGTTATTAACACGAAGGTAATGGCCGCGGCAAAATTGGTGGTCATAAATAAGAAAAATAAACCGCGGATACCCGGCCGTTCGTTCAAATAGGTGACACCATAAGCGGCCTGTTTAAAGATCGAGCCTTCGCTGGCCCGTTTGTCCTCACTTACTTTGGGAGCGGGGATCCGGACTAAAAACAATAAAGTAGAAACAGCAATTCCAAATGTGCAGAAATCGACCAAAATAACTCCGTAAACCTTAATGGTAAGTACCAGGATACCAGCTAAAGCCGGCCCAAGTAATAAAGCCACTGATTGGCCAAATTGAACCATGCCGTTAACATTCCCAAGTCTTTCTTTTGGCACCAGTAGCGGGATACTTGATTGCATGGCTGGTAGTTGTATGATACCTAAAGTAGAGCCAATCGCCGCGGTGATATAAATATATCCGACTTCCAGCCTCCCAAGATAGAAAAGAGTACCTATGAAAAGCGTACATAAGGCCGACCCGGTATCGGCCAGTATCATCGCTTTCCGCCTATCCCAACGGTCGACCAGGGTACCTAAGAACGGGGCCAGTAACACACCCGGTAAGGTGGCGAACATCGCGATTAAAGCAAAGTCGGTGACGGAACCCGTTTTTTGATAAACCCAAACGCCAAGCGCAAAGCTCGTTAATTGAGAACCGATCTGAGATATCACCTGTGATACCCAGAAAATAAGAAACACCCTGATTTCCCTTAATCCGGCAAATAATTTTGTAAACAAAATAAAGCCCCCCTATAATAAGATTATTTTTTATTTTTTCTTCGGTAAATTGGAACACAAGGCAATGAGATTCTTTATTTCATCAACATAACTTTCGGCCCATCGTTTAATGGTTTCCTCTTTATGGATATTTTTAC
>JBJKPO010000334.1:0-4096 GCA_046706235.1 Bacillota bacterium
TCCTTCATCATCCCGGTAAGCCTGCATAATGAAAGGGCCGTTATAGTTATATTGCGCCAATGCTTTAAAGAAACACGTGAAATCGGTATCACCCATGCCCAACTCTACTGAAGGGCCGCCTCTTAAACGATCTTTCAGATGAATATCCGAAATCCGTTTCCCGTAGGCGGCCAATTCATCCAACGGATGATATCCCAGGCAGGCGCTATTTCCCGTATCGTAATTAACCGTGAATATTTTTGAATCCAATGAGTCTAATAATTCTGAAAAACGTTTGGGAGGCAGATCAGTCTCCAAGGCCAGATTAATCTCGAACTTTTCCGCCAGTTCCCTGGCCGGACCGATATTATTAATAAACCTCAAGATCTCCGGTTCGTTTTTAAATGCCGACTGATCCACGCACGGAATTACTATATCGGTTATTCCCAATTGGTGAGCATTTCCAAGTAACATCAGCAGGATACGGTTACTTTCACCAACTACTTTACTATCTTCACCGTGTAGAGGAGCATCCATCAGATAATCCGCGCAAACAGTCCTTACCGCGACACCGGTTTGTTCCGAAATTGTTCTAATTTCAATAATCCCCGGTTCGTTCAGTAATGGATTTTTATCAATCCGGTCGTAGTCAAGTATGAATTCGATTAAATCCAGGCCCAATTCTTGAGCAATCATGAATTCATCCCGCCAGTATCCCACCGGATGAGCTTGATACCGGCCTTGATACTTCGGTATCAGTCTGCCTTGCATGACTCCTAATGTTTTATTCATAAGCCGCTCCGAAACTCGCCAATAAAGTATCGCAGCCACCGATAGATCCCAATTGTTTTTCATATGCGGCATGGAGTTCACTGGAATCGAGAAAACTCCAGGAAATATGTCCGGCGGGTTTATTTCTAGCCAGCCAGTGAAGATGATTGGATAATGGATATCGTTGGATTTGCTTGATATAGTTGGTTTTAAGACCGGCTTTTTTGGCTAGTAACGCCAGTGTATTCCAGTTAAACAGGAATAAATGACAACTCCAATAAGTAAACCGGGAAAAAGCTTCATTCCGGTATAAGGTCAGCAATACGTCGCCGGCGTTGGGAACTTCAACAATCAAACAGCCGTTGTTATTTAATTTAGTTGTCAGTTGTTTCAAGACGCCGATTGGATCGGGCAAATGCTCCAGTACATGAAAGAGAGTAATCACATCGAACGATTGTTGCACTTCGTCGAGGGATAAAAATACTGATAGCTGTTCTTGCGCGAAATAAGTCTCCAACCTTCTTTCCGGTTCCAATCCGACCGCCAGGGAAGCCACTTTCCGGACGCGCGCCAAAAATCCTCCGTTACCGCATCCGAAATCCAAAATAGTTTTATTGGCGATTAATGATTTGAAGTCGTTAAAGCGCCGTTCATCATCTTCGGCCGTATCGTTGCGCCATTTTTCAATACTGACCGTTTCACCATGCATCCGTGAGTTTTCATAAAACTCAGGAGTAATATGGTCAAAAGATGATAAAAAAACCAATCCGCACGACCGGCATTCCAAGACATCAAGGTTTTGATTATCCCTTACCCGGCCGGGCCGTTTATTAAATGCGGTTTTCTCGCCGCAAAGGTAACATGGTTTCATCCGATTCATTCTCTTTCATCAATAGTTATTTAAATAATGGGATCTTAATTTCTTACTGATCGGAATTTCCTTGGGAGTAATTGAAAATGAACAATCCTCCATGGCTTTTTCAATCTTGCGCACCGCGCCCACCAACATTCGTAATCCCAAGGGTTCAAGTGAAGCCGCCTGATCGGAGCCATACATGGCCCGATCGAGGGTAATATGGCGTTCCAGCGATGTGATTTCCAAAGCCACCGCGGCGTAAGAGATGGCCAGCCCCACTTCGTGTCCGCTATAACCGATCGGGCATTTGAAAATATCCCGTAAGATCTTGATCCGGTTAAGATTGGCGTCCTCATCATCAATCGGATAGGTAGACACGCAATGCATCAGCTCAAAGGGACAATCCGCCGCGCGAAAAATATCCACCGCGCGCTCAATATCTTTTAATTCGCTCATTCCGGTCGAAATAAAGGTGTGTCTCCGCTCCGAGGCCACTTCTTTTAATAACGGTTCATACAAAAGCATCGCCGAAGCAATCTTGTTATATTTACAATCAAATTGCCTTAAAAACCGTTGACTTTCCAAGTCCCAGGCCGAGGCGAACCACTCGATGCCGCTGGCCTTGCAATAACGGTCGATTTCCCGGTATTCCACAATCCCGAATTCCAATCCTTCCTTTTGATCTCGTTGCGTATGTCCCCAGGGGCTCTTGCGCGGCGAATCCAGAAATTCCTTTGTATAAACCGCATCGATGGTTCGTTTTTGGAATTTAACCGCGTCACAACCCGCGTCTTTCGCAACATCAATCAATTTTTCAGCGATATTGATATCGCCATTATGGTTAATGCCAATTTCCGCAATAATAAAAATTGACATCGAACTCGCTCCTCGTTATTTAATTAAGTTTTCCGCCAACTCTTTGATTACGCCTTCCCCACCTTTTTTGTTGATAATAAACCTGGCAATCCGTTTTATTTGAGGATGCGCGTCTTTGGGAGCCGCGGGGAAACCTACGATTTTCATTGCCTCATAATCATTTACATCGTTGCCGACATACATTACTTGCTCGGGAAGAAATCCTTTCACTTTGCAATAACCTAACAAGGCGTCCTTTTTATCATCCACCCCCTGAATTACTTCGAGCGCCAACTTTTGCGCCCGCCTGGCTACAACCGGATTGATCTCGCCTGATAATATTAATAAAGGAATATTATTAGCACGCAGCATTTTGATTCCCAGGCCGTCGGCACGGTTACAACTTACCGATTCCAAGCTGTTTTCAGCAATTATCACTTTATTGTCGGTAAATACTCCATCAAAATCAAAAATAATGGCCTGGATTTTTTTTAACGGCACTTTATACCATTTTAATAATTTTAGTAATCTCATTTTTTATGACTCTTTTTTAATCGTTATTTTTAATATCAATATATGAAGCAATTAAAACGTCGGCTTTATTGCATAAAGCATAAAAACCGGTTTTGAGAACTTAAATTTTATCCGCAGATACCAAAGTCATTACACATTCTTTTTTTTTGATAATAAACTATATTGATATTCGGTCAAACGGTTACGTGGATATTATGAGCCGAATATTCGCTGTTGATAATGAAAGGAGTTATCACAATGACAATCCCGGTACTTAAACCATCCATTACCGATGAAGAAATAAAGGCAGTGACGGAAGTAATGCGCTCCGGATGGCTGGGACTCGGTCCGAAAACCACCGAATTTGAAGATAAATTTGCTAAATATACCAAAGCCAAATATTGCGTTGCCTTAAATTCTTGCACCGCCCCTCTGCATCTGGCGATGGCCGCTATGGACCTCCGGCCCGATGACGAAGTCATTGTCACCCCAATGACCTTTATCTCAACGGTTCATTCCATCGCTTATTGCGGCGCTAAGCCTGTGTTCGCCGATATCCTGCCGGATAATCTAAATATCGATCCGGTTGATGTCTCCCGGAAAATCACTCCTAAAACCCGGGCCATTATCGGCGTGGATATGGCCGGCCACCCGTGCGATCTTGATGAATTGATGAACCTGGCCACGGAGCATGGATTAGTCTTTATTGAAGATGCGGCCCATGCCTGCGGAGCGTTTTATAAAGATAGACCGATCGGCAGTATCGCGCCGTTTACTTGCTTCAGTTTTCACGCGGTAAAAAATCTTACTTGCGGGGAAGGTGGAGCAATCACCGGTAATGATGAGTGGTATCAAAAATGGTTTAAAGAAATGCGTTGGCTCGGTATCTCCAAGGATACCTGGATCCGGACGGATGAAAAACAAGGTTACCAATGGAAATATTGGGTTGAAAGCATGGGTTTCAAATATCACATGAGCGATATCGCCGCGGCGATTGGTTTGGCGCAATTGAAACGACTGGAGCAATTAAATAAAACCAGGCAAGAAATTGCCGCCCGGTATACCGAAGCGTTTTCAGCCGTCGATTGGCTGACGGCGCCCCAAGAACGTCCATATGTCCGT
>JBJKPO010000335.1:0-4557 GCA_046706235.1 Bacillota bacterium
GCGTTTTGATAAAGAGTTAGTGATCTGAAATCAAAAATGAGGCGATTGCTATGTCAAAGCTACCGAAAGATTTGTTGGGACTTCGCGAATTGAGCGTGGAGCAAATAAACCTGGTTTTGGATACAGCGGAGGTATTTAGGGACATCTTTAACCGTGATATTAAAAAAGTGCCTACTTTACGTGGAAAGACGGTAGTGACGCTCTTTTTTGAACCGAGCACCCGGACCCGGACTTCATTTGAAATCGCCGCCAAGTGGATGAGCGCCGATGCGGTTAATTTGACGGTTTCATCAAGTAGCGTGGTCAAAGGAGAAAGCTTTGTGGATACCGCTAAAACCATCGAAGCAATGGGAGTGGATGTGGTTGTAATTCGGCATTCCCTGGCGGGGACTCCAAAGCTGTTGGCGGACTCTGTGAAAGCACATGTGATTAATGCCGGGGATGGTGCTCATGAACACCCTACGCAAGGATTGCTCGATTTATTCACGATTCGCGCTAAGAAAGGTAAATTTGACGGATTGAATGTGGTAATTGTCGGCGATATTTTACATAGCCGGGTCGCCAAGTCCAATATCTGGGGTTTGACTAAATTGGGAGCAAATATAACCCTGGTAGGTCCGCCGACCTTGATCCCGACGGGAATTGAAGACTTTGGAGTCAAAATTGCCACTGTTCTCGATCAGGCGTTTAAAAACGCGGATGTGGTAAATATCTTGCGGATACAACTGGAACGGCAGAATAAGGCTTACTTTCCGACTCTCCGGGAGTATTCCAAGCTTTTTGGAGTCAACCAAAACCGGCTGGCAACGGCCAACCCCGGATTGCTGGTTATGCATCCCGGCCCGGCAAATCTGGGAGTGGAGATCAGCGAGGAAGTATCAATCGGTGAACAATCGGCAATCACCGAACAAGTATCAAACGGAGTAGCGGTGCGAATGGCGTTATTATATCTGTTAACCGGGGGAGGCGGTAAAGATGCGATATTGCATTAAAGGCGGTGAGATTATCGATCCGGCCGGTGGATTTACCGGGATCGGTGATTTATTGATCGAATCGGAAACAGTCAAAGCAATAGAAAGGGAGCTTCCGGTCGAGGATGCCATAATAATTCCGGCTTCGGGAAAAATTGTTTGCCCCGGTTTTATCGATCTTCATACTCATCTCCGGGAACCGGGCCGGGAAGATGAAGAGACTATTCTAAGCGGGACCAGGGCCGCCGTTAAGGGCGGTTTTACGGCAGTGGCCTGTATGGCTAACACGGAACCGGCGGCTGACAATGCAACAATTATTGAATATATTAACAAACGAGCCAAGGAAAGCGGTTTTGCCAAGGTTTATCCGGTGGGAGCAATAACTAAGGCTTTAAAAGGCGAGGAACTGGCTGAAATGGGAGAGATGGTTTCCGCCGGGGCCGCGGCTTTTTCCGATGACGGTAAGCCCTTGGTCAATGCCGCGGTTTTACGAACGGCGCTGGAGTATTCCAAGCTGTTTAATGTCCCGCTTTTATTGCATGAAGAGGATCCTAACCTGGCGGGAGCGGGAGTTATGCATGAAGGTTACTGGTCTACCTTGCTTGGACTGCCTGGGGCCCCTGGGATCGCGGAGGCCGTAATGATCGCCCGCGATATGTTAATCGCGAATTTTACCGGAGCGAGAATTCATTTTTGTCACGTAAGTTCTAAAGAGAGCGTTGAGTTAATCCACCAGGGAAAGGCGCATGGATATCCAATCACGGCGGAGGCTACTCCCCACCATCTGGCGTTAACCGATGCCGATTTGCAAGGATACGATCCGGTATTCCGGGTTAGTCCTCCGCTTCGTTCGGAGCGTGACCGGGAGGCGCTTCGCTTGGGGTTAATCGAAGGAGTCATTGATGTGGTTGCAACCGATCATGCCCCTCATACCTTGGAGGAGAAACACCGTGAGTTTTCACTAGCGCCAACGGGAATGATTGGTTTGGAAACCGCTTTTGGGGTTATCTGGACAGAGTTGGTCACTACCAACCTTTTATCCAGGGAGCAGTTGATTCAAAGAATGGCGACACGTCCCGCCCAGATATTGAACAGGCCCGGCGGTCGGCTGTTGCCGGGAGATCCGGCCGATGTGGTTATTTTTGATCCTCAAATGGAGTGGGAGGTAATACCGGATGAACTGGTTTCCAAATCCCGAAACTGCCCGTTTATCGGGAAGAAACTTAAAGGCAAAGTCCAGTTTGTTTGGGTTAACGGTAAGTTAAAATTAAATCAAGGGGAAATTCAATCCGGAGATAAATAAACCAAAGAGTGAATATTTATTTAACAAAGATGTATATTTATGATATAATAAAGTTGATAAAACAACAATATGTCATCTTGTCAAAAACAGGAAATTAATAGTAATAAGTAATACATTAAATCAAGGTTTATTTGATACAGTTTTAAACGGAGGTATAAATGACGCAAGCTCGTTTAGTACTTGAGGATGGCGCGATTTATTACGGGAATTCATTTGGAGCTGACGGGGAAGCCGGCGGGGAGGTGGTCTTCAATACCGGAATGACCGGTTATCAGGAGATATTGACCGATCCTTCATATAGCGGACAGATAGTGACTATGACCTACCCATTGATTGGAAATTACGGAGTTAATTGTGATGATAACGAATCATCCCATCCTTTCGCCAGGGGATTTATTGTAAAGGAATATTGTGACATTCCGAGTAATTGGAGAACCAAACAAACAATTGACGAATTCTTAAAACAACACCGGGTCATGGGATTGGCCGGTATTGATACCCGCGCGTTGACTAAAAGATTGCGAACTTCGGGTACTATGCGGGGAATTATTACCACCGGTTCCGAACCGGACCCGGCGGTACTGAAGCGGGTATTGGAGGTCCATGATTTATCCGGCCAGGATTTCGTAAAGCTTGCCACTACCGATCATGTCTATTCCGAAGGCGACGCCCCCCGGCATGTGGTTCTCATTGATTATGGAGCCAAGGGAAATATAATCCGTTCATTGGTTAAGCATGGATGCCGGGTAACAGTGGCGCCGTGTGATATATCAAGTGAAGCGGTTTTAAAACTGAAGCCGGATGGTGTTATGTTGTCCAACGGCCCTGGGGATCCGCGGGATATTCCGTATGCGGTGAAAACAATCGGCAAGCTAATCGGTAAGCTGCCGATATTCGGGATTTGCCTTGGGCATCAATTAATCGGGCTTGCTTTGGGGGGCGAAATCTATAAATTAAAGTTCGGCCATCGCGGTGGCAATCATCCGGTCAAAAATTTAATTACCGGCGAAGTTACCATTACCTCCCAAAACCATGGTTTTGCGGTGCGGGAGGTATCCTTGAACCCGGATGAAGTTGTTATTTCTCATATCAATGTGAACGATGGGACGGTCGAAGGTTTAAAACACCGACATTTGCCGTTGTTCTCGGTTCAATACCATCCCGAGGCGGCGCCGGGTCCAACCGATTCTGAATATTTATTCAAGGAATTCGTTAGTTGTTTTAATTTAAAAAACAATCGGGAACCACTAATGAACACGCGCGCACGCGACTAATGGACAGTAATACTGGTAAAACCGATTTATCAATGAAATATTCGTGTTAATTCGTGTGCATTCGTCACGTGTAAACACGTGGTTAATAAATAGTGCTTAATAAATACGATGAAAGGTGAAATCATGCCTCTTGACAGAACGCTTCAAAAAGTAATGGTTATCGGATCAGGGCCGATTATTATCGGCCAGGCGGCTGAATTCGACTACGCCGGGACCCAGGCCTGCCGTTCGTTGCGCGAGGAAGGAATTTCAGTGGTCTTGGTAAATTCAAATCCGGCGACGATAATGACCGATGTGAATATAGCGGATCGAGTCTATATCGAACCTTTAACCGTGGAATCGGTGCGCCGGATTATCGCCAAGGAACGTCCCGATGGATTATTACCCACTCTGGGCGGACAAGTGGGATTAAACCTGGCGGTAAAACTTTACGAAGCCGGCGTGCTTGACGATTACAAGGTACGGTTATTGGGAACACCGCTGGAAGCAATCAAAAAAGCCGAAGACCGTCAGTTATTCAAGGAAACAATGCAGATCATCGGCGAGCCGATCCCGGAAAGCATTATTGTGTCCAAATTACCGGAGGCTTTCGAGTTTGCCGAAAAGGTAGGATATCCGTTGATTATCAGGCCGGCTTACACTTTGGGCGGTACCGGGGGCGGGATTGCCCATGATCGGCCGGAGCTTGAGGAAATTACTATCCGTGGTTTGACGTTGAGTCCGATATCCCAGGTATTGTTGGAGCAATCAGTGGCCGGGTTTAAGGAAATCGAATACGAAGTGATGCGGGATGCCAATAACAGTTGTATTACGGTCTGTAATATGGAAAATATCGATCCGGTCGGAATTCATACCGGCGACAGCATCGTGGTGGCCCCGAGCCAGACGCTGGCGGACCGGGAATATCAGATGTTACGGGCGGCATCGCTTAGAATAATCCGTGCCTTGGGAATTGAGGGCGGCTGTAATGTTCAATTCGCCCTCGATCCCAACAGTTTTAAATACTATG
>JBJKPO010000336.1:0-11885 GCA_046706235.1 Bacillota bacterium
TTGTTATTGATAGCCGTTCCAATGGATCTTTTATATGAAATCAGTATTTGGTGGATCTATTTCTTGGAAAAGGGAAATCAACCGATAAAAAGCGGTGACGGTAACTAAATGGTTTTGAATCCAATCAATGAAAAATTACCGCTGATGGAACATCTGACCGAACTGCGGCGGAGAATAATAATTATCATAGCAGCGATAACGGCCGCTTCCACCTTCTTTTATTTTAAGGTACCGGTGTTATTTGATCTTTTAACCGCGCCAATCGCCGCTCTGCAGGTAAAACTGATTTTTACCTCGCTTACCGCCGCTTTTATTATGCGGGTGAAAATGGCGGTGGTGTTTGGGGCAATATTATCCGGGCCGATAATCGCCTTTCAGATTGTTTCTTTTATTAATCCGGGATTGACCGGGCAGGAAAAGAAATTGTTATACCGTTGTTCATTTTTTCTAGTGCTTTTTTTTTCCACGGGAGTTGTTTTAGGATGTTTGATGCTGATGCCCGGGTTGTTACGTTTTTTAGTAAAATACGGACTTTCTTATATGACACCGATGCTGCAGGGAGACGCCTGCTTTAGCTTTGTGCTGGATTTTGCCCTGGTAACGGGCTTTTTTTTCGACCTGCCTTATTTGATGTTTTTACTGGTAAACTTAAATTTATTGAGCATCAAGGTATTTAAGAAAGCAAGGAAATATGTATATTTAATATCTTTCTCGTTGATAACGGTCTTGTCTCCCACCGGGGATCCGTTCCTGATTTTGTTCTTTGCGGCGCCGGTTATTATAATATTCGAGACGACTTTTGCGATCTTATTTTGGTTAACGAAGAAACAATTAAAGAAAGGTAGTTTGCCAAATTGACGGCTAATTCAGCGGAAAATCGTTTTGACAGGGCTTATCGCATTGGTTGGAACTCCGGCGAGATTAGTTATAATCCTTATCGAGGGTATATTCGGTGCAAGTCCGGGATAAAGATTGTTAAACCGGCCGGTTATTTAGGAGACCGGCCTTTTCAGCCGGTTTGCCTGACGGTTTACCTGGGTCATCATTGTAATCTGAGTTGTGACTATTGTTATATTCCTAATAAGGTACCGGGGACCGGGATCGATCCGGCGGCGGTGCTTGCGGCTGCGCGAATAGTGGCCCGAAACTGTCATCAGCGGAAGCACCCATTCATACTTGGGTTTCACGGCGGCAACGAGCCGCTATTGAACCCGGAGTTGATGGAGGAATCCTTGCGGATCTGCCGGGCGGTGGCGGCGGAATATCACTTGAAAGTAATGGCTTACTGCACCACCAATGGCGTTGTTTCGGAGCAGGTCGCGATCCGGGCCGCCGGATTTTTACAAGGAATTACCCTTTCCTGGGATGGGCCGCCGGAGTTTCATGACCGGCACCGGGTCCGTCCCGACGGATCGTCCACCTGCGATGTGGTTGAGCGGACGGCGGCGTTGTTATTGAAAAAGCTTCCGGCGGACAGTATCCGGGTCCGTTGCACGGTAACCAGGGAGTCGGCGCCGCATTTAACCGAAATAACCCGGTATTTTCACCGGAATGGAATTGGAAACATCCATTTTTACCCGGTGTTCCCGGATTTCAGCCGTAAAACAAACCGGGAATCGGCCCCGGACCCGGCTGAATTTGTGGAGCATTTTCTCCGGGTCAAACTCCGGGCACTGGACTGGAAGGTAACGATTGGTTATTCCGGGAGCCGTTTAGGGGAGTTTCATGACCGATATTGCACGATATTGCAGGATAATCTGACCATTACGCCGGACGGGTATCTAACTGCCTGTTTTTTGGTTTCCACGCCCGCTTTGAAAAATAGCGCCGGTTTTTTTTACGGGTATTTCGATAAAAGCAGCGGCGGGTTAATAATGGATCGGGAAAAATTGGACCGGTTTTTCGGCCGGATGAAAGTTCCGGGCCGGTGTGTCGATTGCTTCAATTGGTTGCATTGCGCCAAGGGATGCCCGGGAGTTTGTCCCTTAAACGGCGATCAGTCCCCGGAACAGTTTGATTGCACCATTGAGCGCCGGATTGGCCTGGCCAACATTTTACTGGCGGCCGGATATCGGGAAGAGCTTGCTAAATTAAGTGATTATCAGGAATTTTTTGCCAAAATTACCGTGGAACCTTTGGAAAGCCGCTATGTACCCCTTTAAAATTTTAACCAATGGTATTAAAACCCTCTCCGAATTCACCTTAATATCTCCCCGGCAGTGCTTACTAAAGTTAGTTATTTTTCCAATTAATTGATATTATGGGGCTTTATTTATTTGACGATGTTAATTTTAGGACTAAAATGATTATGATTAGTCCGCCGGTTGCATATTGAACAGGCGGTTTGGTTTCGATAGGAGAGTGTTTTAAAACATTTTATCAAATTGGGTGTTTGGATGCTAAACCGAACTTGGTATAATTACCGTTTTTTATTTATTGGCGCGGTTGCCCTGGCTTACTTTTTCCTGGTAATTCTTTGTTGGATATGGGGAAGTTTTTATGGGGAATATTTTGTTATTTATCTGCCATCCGGTTTGGCGGCTATTTTTTTATTGAGATTTGGCATACGTTATTGGAGCGGAATATTTTTAGGCGCGTTACCGGCGTTTGGATTCATGAATCTTTCGGATATTACCGCCTTGGCGGCGGCTTCCGGATACATCTTGTTTCCAATCTTTATTTGGGCCGCGTTGCGTTTCCATATCCGTGGAGTAACCATGATCGTTTTTTTAACGGCGGGCGTCACCACAATGTGCTTAATCAGAAATATCGCCGGGAACGCCGCGGTAAATGATTTACTATCAATGAAAGCTTTAACGGGAATAATTACAATTACGGTGTTTTTACTGGCGGCGGCCATAGCCGAAAGGGAAAAGGCCAATCTGAAATTGAAAAAACTAAATGAAAGCCTGGAACAACTGGTGACTGAAAGAACCAATGAACTGTCGCAAGTGATTAAAGAGCGGTTGAATACTGAAAAAGCTTTACGGTATTCGGAAGAGAAATATCGCAGCATCGTCGAAAATTCGGCGGATGGGTTTATACTGGCCGATATCCGGGGGAATATTCTAGAATGGAACCATAGCATGGAATTGATAACCGGTTTTTGCCGGAACGAGACATTAGACCGGCCGATGGTGGATGTTATATTGGGGATGCTCGTTGAACCAAAGGAGTCCGGCGCTATCAATCATAATTTTCACAAAAACATGATGGAACTAACTAAAACCGGACGATTTGTCTTTAAACACGACAATGAGATTAAAATCCGTTGCCGGGACGGCATATCACGGGTGATTCAGGTCAGGTTGTTTCATATCAAACTGCACAGTGACTATTTAATCGGAGGAATTGTCCGGGATATTACCGGACAAAAATTAACCGAGGACAAAATATTAGGTTATATGCATCGTTTGGAAGTACTCCGCGAAATCGACCGGGCTATTTTGGAAACACCGTTAGTAGGGAAACTGGCCCGGACGGTTATTACCAATCTTAAGCGTCTCATTAACTGCCGGCATGCCAGTATCGTAATCTATGATAATAAATGTGAGGAGATCATTTTGTTGCGAGTTGAAAACGATGGTCAAACCTCGTTTTTTAGTGATGGGGACTGTTTAACTCCGGACATGTATTATATTCCCGGTGAATTTTATCAAGATGAAATACAGCTGATTGATAATCTGGATTTTTTTGAACCTAAAAGCGGAGTTCATCAACTACTAATTCAAGAAGGGATCCACGCTTTTTTAAGTGTACCGCTATCGGTTCAAGGCGAATTGATCGGCGCGATCCATTTGGGTTCCGAACAATCTGGTTTTTTTTATAATGAACAAGTTGAAATCGTTCGTGATGTGGCAAACGGAATGGCGATTGCCGTTTATCAAAACCAGTTGGACAAACAGATAAGGTCCGGGCGTGAGCAAATGCGGCAACTCGCCCGGCGGGTGGTTTCAGTCCAGGAAGAGGAACGCCGGCGGGTTTCGCAAGGGTTGCATGATGAAGCCGGACAAGCGTTGACGGCTTTAAAAATAAACCTGGAATTGATTGCCCGGGACTTTCCCGATGGGACCGGGATGCTTGAAAAACAGTTAAATGAAGCGGTACAATTAACGGATTCCACCATGGAACAAATCCGAAGATTGGCTAAAGGACTGCGGCCGCCATCTTTGGATACCGTCGGTCTCAACTTGACTTTGGAAGGTTTTTGCCGTGAATTTGCCAAGCATTCACGAATTAACATCCGTTATTATGGGACCGATTTACCCGCATTGCCGGATGAGGTCAGTATTTGTCTCTATCGGATATTACAAGAATCATTAAATAATGCATGTAAACATGCCCGGGCTAGTTTGATCCGGGTAAAACTGGAACTTGCGGATGAGATGCTCTATCTGGTGATTGAGGATAATGGTTGTGGTTTTAATAATTATTACAAGACAATTACCACTGCGACAGGTATAGGCTTGCTGGGAATCAGGGAACGGTTGACCATGTTCGGCGGCTGTCTGGACATTCAGACCCAGCCGGATAAAGGCACGCGATTATCTGCCAAAATACCGCTTTGGGAGGGATTGTATGATTAAGGTTATCATCGCCGACGATCATCATCTGGTGCGGCAGGGAATCAGGGCCATCTTGGAAAAAGTTGATAATATCCAAGTTACCGGCGAAGCGGAGGATGGGATGGAAGCGGTAAGATTGGTGGAGTCGCTTAAACCCGATGTGATTATCATGGATATTGCGATGCCTTGCCTTAACGGGTGCCAGGCAATCGCCAAGCTGAAAACATTGCAAATCGATACCAAAGCTATTGTACTATCCATGTATTTAGACACGGTATTGGTCAGACAGGCTTTGCAATACGGAGCTAAAGGATATTTATTGAAACGTTCGATTACCGAGGAATTGTTACTGGCGATTCATTCCGCCATAAATAACGAAATTTACCTGAGTCCGGCAGTCGCCAATATATTGGTATCCGACCCGGTGGCGCTTTATGGCGAGAATTCCATCCTGGATGTACTATCCTTAAGGGAACGGGAAGTTCTGCAATTGATTACCGAAGGGCATACCAACCAAACAATAGCTCAATTACTGGTGATCAGCTCCAAGACAGTCGAAAAACACCGGGCCAGTATTATGGCGAAACTAGATATTCACGACATGGTGGGGCTGGTCAAGTTTGCAATTAAGAATAAGCTGATTACGATCGATTAAAAGATATTTTATTTGATGCGGTTTATATACAAATTGGTTTAGTCCGTCCCTTAAATAGGGCCTTTTTTTTTAACAAAGTAGGACTTTACTCTATTTTTCATAACCGTAAAAGTTCCGACTACTAAAGTGATATGAACTAAAAGCGGTGTGAGAAACCTTAAATAATAGCAGTACTCGCGTCATCGTGACGCGTACCGGTTTTTTACCGCTAATCAAAATAAAACGATGATTAAGTCCAAACATGAATGGAGGTTTTATCATGGAACAAAATTGCCGGGTATTAGTAGTTGATGATTCTCCGTTTATATTTAAAACAATTAAGAAAGTATTGGAACCGGAAGGTTATTTACTAATGGATCAGGCCTTTAACGGACAGGAATGCCTGGATAAAGTAGCGATTCAAACGCCGGATTTGATTATTTTGGATATCACCATGCCGGTAATGGATGGACTGGAAACAGCGGAACGGCTGTTTCGTAAAAACGCATCATGTAAGATAATAATGATTAGCGCCATGGGTGATGAGGAGTTAATCAAGAAGGCCAAATGGATTGGCGTGAATCATTTTCTAACCAAGCCGTTTAAAGCGGAAGAACTGTTAAGCGTAGTCCAGAGTATTAAAGCAGATTAAGTTTACGGGCGCCCGGTAATATATCGCTTAGGAAGAGGAGTCATAATGGAATACGCAACTTTTACTCAATTTTGCAATTACTTTGATAACGCTTTTCAAAAATTGGCGGCTGATTTTGACGATCTGAAATTTACCCGTGAAAACTGCCCGGTTGAAACCGATGAAAGAAAAATATCGGTAGTTATAAGTGTGACCGGTTTCTATAAAGGGAGGATTCATATCGAAATCGGCGCGAAGCTGGCCCAAAAGATGTATGAGCTTGCCAATGGCGGACCCGAGGAGGATGAAACCGAGTTATACTTTTACCTGGCGGAATTCACCAACATGATTGCCGGTAATGGTGTAACTTTGCTTAATAATGTATACTCAGGAATAAGTTTACGTTTGACTCTTCCGGCAATTATTAATGAAAACAGCCAGGGGATTTTTATCCCGGAAGCTTTATCCACTTCGATGTTTTATCATACCGATTTTGGGAGCCTCCGGATTCAAATCGGCTTTGAAGACTCGGATGTGACCGCCGGTTCGAAGGATATCCCAGAGGGAAATGATACAATCGTACCGGAAACAATTTTCGGAACGCCGGAGGAAATAGAGAGTATAATTAACGAGATTATCACTGGAAAACCGGGAACTGATAGTATTTCCGGCGCGGATGCCGGTACCGCCGCACCGGAACCGGAAGCCGAAATTGATCCGGAATTTTTAAACGATTTTTTGGTGGAGACCAAAGAACATATCGAAAATATTGAAATGAACGTATTGGCGTTAGAAACCGATCTCGCCAACATGGAACTGATTCACGGTTTATTCCGGGAGTTTCATACTATCAAAGGATTGGCCGGGTTCGTCAACCAGGATGTAATCCAGGAAATTGCCCATCAGACCGAGACCAAGCTTGATGATTGCCGTAAGGGGAAAACCAGGGTCAATAAAGAGATCATTGACTTGATACTTATTTCCGCGGATTATATTAAACTAATCTGCGACGACTTAAGTTTAAACCGGAATCAAGAATTTTTAAATTCCGTGGTAATCCAGCTTGAAACGCTTACGGATAAAACAGTTCATGATACGGAAAATAATCAGGAAATGATCGATGAAGAGGAAATCCGCCCCGAATTAAGCGCTAAAATCGGTGAGATCCTGATCAAACAAGGAATAGATCAAGCAACTATCACTGAGTTACTAAACAAGCAAGAGGAGTATCCCGGATTAAAATTAGGGCAAGTGGCGGTAAAAGAAAAGAAAGCCGGGGCCCGTGATATTATCCAATCATTACGTACGCAAGAAAATACAAGCAAGAAACCGGTTGCGGACAGTAGTTATGCCAGGGTGGCCACCACTAAAGTGGATAATCTGATTGATTTAACCGGGGAACTGATTATCGTTGAATCCCAGATCGAACAAGAAATCTTAAAACGGGTTTCAGCCAATGATCTCCTGTTTACCAGGTTATTAAGAGCCCAAAAATTGTCCAAGGATATCCAAAATATCTCCATGTCACTTAGAATGGTCTCTCTAAAATCAGTTTTTCAAAAAACATACCGAATTGCCAGGGATACGATTGCAGAATCAGGTATAAAGGCCAGCCTGGAGTTTCAGGGTGAGGAAACCGAGATTGACCGGGCCATTACCGACCGGCTGTTGGATCCGTTGCTGCATTTGGTAAAGAATGCGATTTCGCATGGAATCGAACCGGAGCAGGTAAGGATTGCCAAAGGAAAACCAGCTCAGGGCCATATTAAAATCAAAGCTTATAGTAAAAAAGGAAATGTTTATATCGAGGTATCCGATGACGGCCAAGGAATCAATCCTCAGAAAATATACCGGAAAGCAATTGAAAAGCAATTGTTTGATCCCTCTTTAAAGTATACCGAAGAAGAGATAATTAACTTGATATTTTTACCCGGATTTTCCACTTCCGAAAAGGTTACGAACCTATCCGGCCGGGGAGTCGGCCTGGATGTTGTCAAAACCGAGATATCCAAAACCGGCGGCAAAGTGGAAATCATTAACCGGATTAACGAAGGATGCAGTTTTATTCTTAAAATCCCGATTAATCTGGCGGCAATTAACGGCACCATTGTTGATATCGGGGGGGGCCGTTATATAGTTCCCACGTTGTATATCAAACAAATTATAAAGCCGGGAGATTCCCAATGGGTTTCGATTACCGGAAACAAAGCCATGGTCCGGATCAATGACGGGATTATTCCGGTGATACCAATCACCCGGATTTTGGAAATACCTGATGCGGAGTTCGGGAGAGATGACGATTTGATGATTATTGTCGAAGTTGAACAAAATGTAAAGGCATTTCCGGTCCACCGGGTGATTGACCGGCGTGAAATTATCGTTAAACCGCTCGACAGTGAATTTCGTAACTTGAATTATATCGCCGGGGCCTCTATTTTGGGAGACGGTATCGTCACCTTAATCCTGGATATTGAAAATATATTCAAGATGGAGGAAATCAAGTAAGAAAGATTACCTTAACCAACTAATCGAAAGGAGTCTCAACCATGCGGTTCAAAATTTCAAGCGGTCTTTCGTTATGGAAGAAACTTGCGGTCACTATGTTTCTTTATGGGTTTATACTATTGATTGTAACATTATCACTCAGCTACTTTACTGATACGTCAAGGGCTTCCAATGAAACAAAGGAAAAAGCCGAAAGTATGCTTGAGTTGGCTGCCCTGGCTTCCATCGATCCCCTCTGGAACTATAACATAACCGGAGCTATCGCCAACGGGAAAGCATTATTGAAAGATAACGAAATATGCCTGGTTCAAATTAAAGGTTCCAACGGTAAAGATATCTTTTTAAAATCAAAAGGCTTAAAATATACAAAGAATATGATTGCCCTGGAAAAGGATATTGTAAAAGACGGCCAAACGATTGGCAGGATCAAACTCGGTATTACCAAATACTACCGTGAAAAAACTTTAGTGGAAGATTTGATCAGAAACTTACTGATAACTTTGGGCATTGTCATTGGTGTAATGACGACATATTTTACTACTCAAGGCATTACTAAGCGGATCAATGCAATAATAACCGATCTTACCAAAGGTGCAAATCAAACCGCAAGCGCTTCCAAACAATTAGCCGGCGCCAGCCAGGAATTATCCGAAGGCAGCGCCGCGCAAGCCAGTTCCATTGAGGAAACCTCCTCCACGCTTCAAGAAATTGCGACCATGTTTCAACAAAATTATGCCAACATCAATCAAACGAGGCAATTGTCCGAACTTACCAAAGACGCCGCGGAAAAAGGCAATTATGAAATGCAAGAGATGTTAAACGCCATGACCGGAATTAAGAAATCCAGTGACGAGATTGCCAAAATTATTAAAGTTATTGACGACATTGCCTTCCAGACCAACATTTTGGCTTTAAATGCCGCAATTGAGGCGGCTCGCGCCGGTGAAGCGGGAATGGGTTTCGCGGTGGTGGCCGAGGAAGTGCGTAATCTGGCGGGGCGTAGCGCCCAGGCCGCCAAGGATACCGCTGAGATGATTAAGGCCAATATTGATCTTTCCGCCAACGGGGTCTCAGTTACCGGAAGAATCAAGGATGCTTTACAGGAAATTACCGCCCGGGCGAAAAAAGTCAGCCAGTTAATGGATGAAATCGTCGCGGCCAGCCAGGAACAGTCCCAGGGGATCAACCAAGTCAACAATGCCATTGTTCAGATGGAAACGGTAACCCAACAAAACTCTTCCAATGCCGAGGAGACTGCCGCTACTTCCGAAGAACTGAGTAAGCAAGCTCAAAACTTACGGGGAGATTACCCGGCAATTGTCCGAATTAGTGAATGGTAACGCGGTTCAAAGAAATGAACAACAGCATAATCAGTCCAATCCTTTAAACACAACCTCCAATAAAAACAGCAGTTTGCATTCCGGTGATTTTAACCGGGAAACCAAGGTGGTTTCACCGGAAGAAGTAATTCCATTGGATAAAGATAGTCAATTTTAAGAGCGAACTCAATGGAGGAAAGCAATCATGGAAATTAGGGGTGGTAAGTATTTAACATTTTTATTAGGAAAGGAAATTTATGGAATTCCGGTTGATAAAGTCAAAGAGATTATTGGAATGACGATGGTTACACTGATTCCAATCGAAGGCGTAAATATCAATCGAGGATATATTAGGGGAATAATCAATTTACGAAAGACGGCCGTTCCTATCCTGGATCTGTGGTTTAAACTTGGACTGGAAGCGTTGGAGGACCTAGCCCATACTTGTATTATTGTGATTGAAGCTAGCGTATCGGAAGAACAAATGTTGCTGGGAATTATCGTGGACTCCGTTTCCGAAGTGGTGAATATTGCCCGAAATGATATTGAACCGTTACCTGAGTATGGAGAGCTAACTGAAGGAGATTTTCTGGCCGGATTGGGAAAATTAAAAACTAAATTGATTTTGATTCCGGACTGGGAAAAAATACTGAACCAACAAGAACAAATTTATATTAAACAGGAGTTAAAAAGTATCAAGATAGGCTGAAACAAGGGAGAGAAGCAAATGGAGAATCAGGGTGGCAAGTTTTTAACATTTTTATTGGGAGAAGAAGTTTACGGACTGCCGCTGCAACAAACGCGGGAAATCATCGGAATAATGGAGATTACTCATATACCGAAGACAAAAGGGTATATCAAGGGGGTTGTCAATCTTCGGGGCAAGATTATTCCCATAATCGATCTGCGGGTCAGGTTCGGCATGGAAGCAAAGGAATATACCGAAAGGACTTGTATCGTTTTAGTTGAGGCGGATAACTCCGGTAGCCGGCGATTGGTGGGAATAGTAGTGGATGCGGTCGCTGATGTGGTCAATATTGCCGATGGCGAGCTCGAAGCGCCGCCGGAGAACGATACCCGGATTAAGAGCGACTTTCTTACCGGCTTAGGAAAGTTTAAGGATAAAGTTGTTATGATCCTGAATATCCCTAAAATCTTAACCAATCAGTAGAATTGTGATCTTTACTAAAAGCGGGAGGCAATGTAATCATGAGCAAAATGAATTTTAGTGGCAAGTTGATTTTAGGGTTTAGCGGGATATTACTAATCATTATTCTCCTGATTATATTGTCGGTTCGGGATATCGTTCAAGTTCAATTTTGTCTGAAAAACATTATCAATACTAATACTTATGCATTAAATCTTAAGGAGATGCAAATACAGGTACATGCGGAATCCGAAGCGGCCCGGGCCATGATTTTGGCCGCCGACAATGAACGTAAAAAATTCGAATGGGAAGAAATCGCCTCTTTAGAAAAAGAATATGACGATGACTGGCAAAATCTATCTAATATACGCAGTATCGCAAAAGAACAAAAAATTTATAATGATATTTTGACGGCGCAAAATATATTCCGGTCGTTACAAAATCAGGTAATTGAGCTGGAAAAAGCGGGTAAAGATAGTGAAGCAAAGGATTTGCTAATGTTAAAAGTTGATCCAGCAAGGGATGAATTATTGAACGCTATTCTGGAAGGAAATAAATTACAACAAGAAAAAAATAAATCGGATTATAATATGGCGATGCGGTCTGTAAATAGAAATCTGATTGTCTTGATTATTTTTTTTCTCCTGAGCGCCGGGATCTTTGTGATCGTCTTTTTTACCGCGAGTATTGCCAAACCGGTTAACCGGATTATTTACAATTTAAATGACAGCGTACAACAGGTAGCGGCGGCCTCCGACCAGTTAGCGGCCTCGGCCCAGCAATTATCGCAAGGCAGCACCGAGCAGGCCACGGCGACGGAGGAGACATCGGCATCCTTGCAAGAATCGGCCTCGATGCTTCAGCAAAACAGCGTTAATATCGGACAAGCGGTTCAGATTTCCGAACACGCTAAAAAATCCGCGGAAAAAGGTAACTTGGAGATGCGGGAAATGATGAATTCCATGGCGGAAATTAAAAAATCCAGCGGACAGATAGCTAAAATTATCAGGGTGATCGATGATATCGCTTTTCAAACGAATATTTTGGCGCTAAATGCCGCCATTGAAGCGGCCCGGGCCGGGGA
>JBJKPO010000337.1:0-5649 GCA_046706235.1 Bacillota bacterium
ATATCAGGGTGTCTCCTTTACAGGTAAGTTTAAGTTTATAGAGAAAATATGATATACATCTTCAATACGGATTTAAAATCTCCTATCGTGAAAAGCGGCCGCAATAAATAAACCTTATTTATCGTAAAGCTCGGATATGCCTTGCCGGATTTCCAGCATTAAAGGTAATTCATCATGTTGTTCCAGTTTGATATGCAATTGATCGCAAAAACTCTTAAATAAATGATAACTTCTTTCCTGGGATACCAATATCCCGGCCGGTAATTTTCCGATACTTTGAATATAGTTCACCAGCATATTCAGGCATTTATACCCTTCAGTCCGGAGGTCCTGAAACATTTCGTGGTTGATTATCAATTGCTGGTTGTGATCCAGCAGTAAAGCGATCAAGGGAAAGAAGGGACGTCCTTTTTCTTTTACCGGCGATTGCAAGTAAAAAATATCGGTTTCCCAAACAAGGCCTGGTTGAACTTTTAAGGAACGGAGTTTTCTTAACATAAGTTCATCAACAATTTGAATGGAAACAAAATTAACGGGTTCCGGTTCGATGGTCCGGTACTCGTCCATCCAGGCAGATTGGACGGTTGCGGCGGGTTTCCGGATCAAAAAATGGTATTGGAAAGGGTCGCCAAGTATTTCAGGGTCGTTTCGTAAACGGAGACAAACCTCCAAAGCCTGTTCAAAAATACAGGTAAGAAAACGGCACTGAGCTGCGGTTAAAAACAATGGAAAATATCCGGGTTCGTAACTGCGGAAAAAGGGCCACTGATTACGGCCCCGGTATTTTAGATTTAACTCCTTGATGATTTTTAAGTCTTCGGGGGCAAGTATGTCACGGTCTTCGAAAGAACCCATGAGGCATTTTTGGCCGAACATTTTATCGAAATCATCCGTCATATTATCTTCATCAGCCAGTTGATATAATGAATTCAGCCCGGAAGGACCAAGGTAAGCCGCGAGCGCCAGATGTTCGCCTCCGACACCCATGATGCAGCAAAAAGCGATTTCCCCGCTTTCCGGATCCTGCACCCCGAAAAGATAATCTTCGGATACCCATTCCCAACATCCGGCGTTTTTAAACCGGTCCGCCGCCGCATAAAGGGTTTGCCATTCCTTAATGGTAGGATTTTTACGATTTGCCATCGGCATACTCCATGATTAGATTTTGAAACTATAAACTATTTTTATTATAGAAGATGGATATCTGGAAAACAAGTGATAAGATTGATCTTTTGATATTTGACCATTGATTCAGTATGATTGTCTATTAGATCCCTCGTCCCTTGAGCGGCTTATTGACATGCCTAAGGGAAACCACCATGCTTCGAGGTATTTTTTGAAACATGATTGACAGTATTTCCGTGACATTTGATAGTGCTAAAGGGGCGAAAAGAAAAATATACTTTAATTCATTTCCGTTGCTTCCCTCACATCGCCGGGTGCTAACACGAGATTAACTCCATCAAGAATTTCTTGAACGCGTTTAGTAGGAAGAGTACCAATCTTATCAACTAAATCGGATTTATCAACTGTAAAAATCTGTGACACATTAACAACACTAGGTTTGGTTAAATTGGCTTCTCCAGATTCAAGCAGCACATTGCCCGGTGCCTTGGCACGCCTTAACTTAGAAGTAAGAGCACAAACAACCACGGTATTTATCCGGCTATGATTAAAAATATTATTCTGGATTACCACATGAGGATGACGATAACCCGGTGCGGAGCCGGAAGAATCATCAAGGTCGATCCAAAAAACATCACCTTGATTGATTACCATTGATCCTCCATCAAACGCCGGTATTTCACTTTCATCCGGGATAAATGAGTTTGTTCGGTTGTACTTGGTACATCATCGTAAGCTTGATTAAGCTGTTCCAGAAGTTGCCGGTTGCGCTGTTGCTGAATAAACTCCTCAATAGCCATTACAAAAAGCCGGCTTCTTGGAATATTCATTTGACAAGCTAAAGCATCCACCTGCCGGAGTAAGGGTTCCTGGATGGAAATGGCTGTTTTTACATAAGACATTTTAGTTATACCTCCGTTTATACTAATAGTATAACTAAGTTTGATCTTGATGTCAATACGTTGGTATTCTCAATTATTTTTTCGAAGTCATGCGATTTTATTAGAAGTAAAAATATAATGGCCTTATTGGCCACCATATTTTGAATTTGGTCTTGATGTATTATATAAACATGTTATTCCATAAAATTATTTCTTCCAGGCCGGCAACTCCGCCATCATTGATTTTGCGGCGTTATTAGCGGCTGTCGCATCCAATCCTTGAGTTTTCACAATGAAATTAGTCAGGGAAACCAGTTTTTCATCATAAGATTGCATTGTCCCATCGGGACGGGCGCAGTAGCGGCAATAATCCTTGGTGGGATCTCCCGTCGCAAAATCCGCCGGTTCTTTCATCGGCATTCCACAGGCGATACATTTAGTCATTAATTCCATCTCCTTTATATTAATTAGCGACTAAGCTCATGAAATTTGGGTGACTTCCCGGGCGGAATCGGTTACAATAAATTCATGGGCAAATTTTTACCAATCAGCCGCGCCGATATGCAAAAACGCGGCTGGGACCAATTGGACTTTCTCTTTATCAGCGGTGATGCTTATGTGGATCATCCCAGTTTCGGGACGGCGATCATTACCCGGTTGTTGGAAAGCGAGGGATACCGGGTCGGGATCATCGCCCAACCTGACTGGCGGGATGCCGGAGCGTTTACAACTTTGGGACGGCCGCGTCTCGGGGTCCTGATCTCCTCCGGAGTGGTTGATTCGATGGTTAATCACTATACCGCCACCAAAAAGCCGCGGAGTGAAGACGACTACTCGCCCGGCGGCAAGGCCGGCCGGCGGCCCGACCGGGCAGTAATCGTATACGTCAACCGGATCCGGGAGGTTTTTAAAGAGGTTCCGGTCGTTATCGGAGGGATTGAGGCCAGCTTACGGCGTTTTGCCCATTATGATTACTGGAATGACGCGGTACGCCGTTCGATATTGCTGGATGCCAAGGCGGATTTGCTGGTTTACGGGATGGGCGAGCAACCGGTTCTGGAGATTGCCCGGCGGCTGGCGGATGGCGAACCCATTACCGCCATTCAGGATGTACGTGGTACTGTTTATGCGTGCAATCCGGCTGAAATTGGAGAACCGGGATCCGGAACGATATTCCTGCCCTCCTTCGAGGAGGTAAAGGAAGACAAACAAGAATATGCCAGAGCTTTTAAATTACAATACGATGAACAGGATTCGATCCGGGGCCGGACTTTGATTCAACCCCACGGGCCCCGCCTGGTGATCCAGAATCCCCCGGCGCTGCCGCTTGCGATTACTGAGATGGATCGTATTTACAACTTGCCGTATGAACGGACTTATCACCCTATTTATCGGAAACTGGGAGGAGTTCCGGCCATTGCCGAGGTGGAGTTCAGTATTACCAGCCATCGCGGCTGTTACGGCGGATGTTCTTTTTGTGCTTTAAACATGCATCAGGGGCGGGTAATTCAAAAACGCAGCGCGGCCTCAATAATTCATGAAGCCCGGCAATTAGTCCACCAGGAGAATTTCAAGGGTTATATTCACGACGTGGGAGGGCCGACCGCCAATTTTCGGAACCGGGCCTGCCGGATCCAGGAGAAAACCGGAGTTTGCAAGGACAAGCTTTGTCTGGCCGGCGGCGGCTGTAAAAATTTGATTGTCGATCATTCGGAATATCTGCAAATATTAAGGAAACTGCGGGAGATTCCCGGGATCAAAAAAGTTTTCATCCGCTCCGGAATCCGTTACGATTACTTGATGTTGGACAAGGACGATGCATTTTTTAAAGAGCTTTGCGAACATCATATCAGCGGCCAGCTTAAAGTGGCTCCCGAACATTCCGTCAACCGGGTGTTGCGGAAGATGGGCAAGCCGGCTCGCGAGATTTACGATCTGTTTGTACAACGTTTTAATGAAATCAACCGCAGGCTGGGTAAAGAACAATATCTGGTGCCTTATTTGATTTCCGGCCATCCCGGCAGCGATCTCCCGGCAGCGATTGAATTGGCCGAATATTTACGTGATACTCATCATACCCCGGAACAGGTCCAGGATTTTTACCCGACTCCGGGGACCCTGTCAACCTGTATGTTTTATACCGGTTTGGACCCGCGAACCATGAAAAAAGTTTATGTGCCGCGAACGGCGAAAGAAAAGGCGATGCAACGGGCGTTACTACAGTTTCGCAACCCTAGGAATTATAAATTGGTTTATGAGGCCCTGGTTACCGCCGGACGGGAGGATTTAATCGGGTATGGGTCGAAATGTTTAATCCGGCCGCCTTCGGGAGTGGGGAGACGGAAGTCATGAGACAGATTATAGATTACAGATAAAAGATTACAGGTTACAGGTTACAAATTACTGACTACTGAATTCTGAATACCTGCAAGCAAAAACAACAACGGAGGTTATAATCATGGAATACCGGGAGTTCGGCAAAACAGGAGTAAAAATTTCACGGTTGGGTTTTGGGGCGATGCGGTTGCCGATGATTGACGTCGATGGAAAAATGGTGGTTGATGAGGGAAAGGCAATTGCGATAATGCATCGCGCTTTTGAATTGGGTGTTAATTATATCGATACCGCTTATATGTATTGCGAGGGGCTGAGCGAATTTACCGTGGGAAAGGCTTTAAAAGGTTGGCGCGACAAAGTTTACCTTGCCACCAAATATCCGTTTCAAAAAGGGTTCCGGGAAACTCTGGAGGAGCAATTAACTAAATTAGATACCGATTATATTGATTTTTATCATTTACACGGTATCGGTAAATGGTTTTTTACTCATTCTTTTCATGACGATGTGGTAAAAGAGGCGCGGAAAGTCAAGGAAGAAGGACTGATTAAACATTTTTCGTTTTCATTTCATGATAAACCGGAAGTAATGACTGAGTTGATCGATACCGGTCTGTTCGAGTCGGTTTTATGCCAGTATAATCTATTGGATCGAAGCAATGAAAAAGCCCTGATGGAAGCTAAAAACCGTGGTATCGGCACCGTGGTGATGGGCCCGGTCGGCGGAGGCCGAATCTCGGGAATGCCTAAGGAAACCGCGGAGAAATTGGGAATCAAAATTAACAGCAGTGCCGAACTAGCCTTGCGTTTTGTAATGGCCCACTCCGGCGTTGATTGTGTCCTGTCCGGAATGAGCACAATGGAACAGGTGGAGGAAAATGCGGCGGTCGCTTCCAATATTGCGCCGCTCAGCCCGGAAGAAGTCCATAATATCAACGTGGCAATGGAAGAGGTGAAAAAATTAGCGGATCTCTATTGTACGGGATGTGATTATTGCAAACCTTATTGTCCCCAGGAGATTAATATTCCCCAAATTTTTGCGGCGATGAATAATTATCGGATATACAATACCAGAGAATTTGCCAAATTACAATATAACGATATCGGTAACCCATGGACGAAAGGTAAAAAAGCCGACGCCTGCATCGAATGCGGCGCCTGTGAAGAACACTGCCCGCAGAAGATCGAGATCCGCAAGCAATTGAAGGAATGTTTAGCCGTGTTTGGGTGATATGTTTAATTCCCCAGGAGGGAAAGATGTTTTTTAGAAAATAGTAGAATGTAATAACCGGGCGATCCAAAGCTAATC
>JBJKPO010000338.1:0-5492 GCA_046706235.1 Bacillota bacterium
TGTACTATCCATCGAAAAAGGACTCGAGGATTTATTGTCAAGCATTGATGAAGGAAGGAAAATAAGAGAGGGAATTTCAATCGTTATTACCGGACGTCCTAATGTTGGAAAATCGAGTTTACTCAATCGTTTTCTTCAGGAAGAAAGGGCAATCGTTACTGAAATACCTGGAACGACCCGGGATGTTATCGAGGCCCAATTTCAGCTCCGGGGAATCCCAATCCGGCTTTACGATACCGCTGGATTACACTTTACCGAAAACCAAATAGAACGGATTGGGATTCAAAAAACCGAACAATGTATTAATGAAGCCGATGTAATAATATTGATTCTGGATGGAAGTAAACCGTTTACCGAAGAAGATGAAGATATATTTCGCAAAATCGAAACCAGGTCAATACCAGCCCGGATTATCGTTGTCATCAATAAAATCGATTTACCGCGGCGGTTGGATATCATGAAAATTCCACAAATGTCGGCAATTAATCTAGTCGAACTGTCGGCGTTAACCGGCGCGGGTTTTTCCAATCTCGAAAATACGATCATCAATGCCATAGATATTGGCGAGATTCACGTCGATGATCGCCCCTTATTATCCAGATTAAGGCATAAAAAAGCTTTGGAACAAGCAATTGAAGCGCTGGATCACTTTATAAACGGGTTGAATCAGGGAATTAGCGAAGATTTATTGGCGGTGGAGTTGAGGTCCTGTTTGGCGGCGATTGGTGAAATTACTGGAAAAAATGTTTCCGAGGAAGTAGTACGGGGGATTTTTACTCAGTTTTGCATCGGTAAATAAAAATCGAAAGGAACCTAAACTTGGAATATGATGTAATTGTAGTCGGGGCCGGGCATGCCGGCTGTGAGGCGGCGCTTGCCGCCGCCCGGCTTGGGGTTCAAACTTTATTACTTACCATAACCCCTGATACCATAGCCGCTATGTCGTGTAATCCCGCTATTGGCGGTCCAGCTGCTAAAAGCCATTTAGTTCGGGAGTTGGATGCTCTGGGGGGTGAAATGGGAAGAATTATCGACCGGACCTATTTAAATATTCGCCGGATTAATGAAAGCCGGGGTCCGGCGGTTTTAGCGCTTCGCGCTCAAGCCGATAAAAAATTATATCAGGCTGAAATGACCCTGCGATTGGAACGTCAACCGAATTTATTTATAAAACAAGGCTTGGTAACTGAAATTATCGTTTCCAAGGATCGGGTAACCGGCATTACTTTGAAATCAGGGCGCAGTTACTATTCCAAAGCAGTTATTTTGGCTACAGGCACTTTTTTAGACGGGCAAATAGTAATGGGAGATGTCAAATATCCCGGAGGACGTCAGGGGGAACCCGCAGCTACTGAATTATGCCAAAATTTAAAAAAACTTGGAATGATTTTACGGCGTTTTCAAACGGCAACACCACCGCGGATTCATAGCCGGTCAATTCGGTTTCACAAGATAGCGCCGCAGCTTTTACAAGAACCCGAGTGGGGTTTTTCCTGGGACGGACTAACTGAAAAACGCCCGCAAAAGACGTGTTGGATTACCACAACGACCACGGAAACAATTAAAGTGATTTTAGAAAACATCAATTATTCTCCGATTTGTTCCGGGGCAATCCGTAGTAATGGTCCTCATTTTTGCCCATCCATCGATCGCAAGGTTATTAACTTCCCGAAAAAAACTGATCATTTAATCTTTTTAGAACCGGAGGGAGATTTTACCGAAGAAGTATATCTGCTAGGAATGACTACCGCAATGCCGGAAACGATCCAGGAACGAATTTTAAAGACAATACCGGGACTTGAAGAGGTTGATATTATCCGTCCGGGGTACGCTGTTGAGTATGATTGCCTGGATTCATTTCAATTCACCGCTTCGCTTGAATCTAAAAAAATACAAAATCTGTTTACGGCGGGTCAAATTAACGGCACCTCAGGCTATGAAGAAGCGGCGGTTCAAGGTTTGATTGCCGGGGTTAACGCGGTCCGTAAAATAAGGAAACAATCCCCATATATTCCCGACCGAACCACCTCTTATATTGGGGTTTTAGTCGATGATTTAGTGACCAAGGGGACGGAAGAACCTTACCGGATGATGACTTCTTTGGCGGAATTCAGACTGTTTTTACGGTTGGATAATTCGCTGGCCCGGCTGGGACACCAGGGATATTTGCTTGGATTATTATCGGAAGAAAGGTGGCAACGGTTTAAAAGCCTGTTGAGTTTGATCCGGGAACTCCAAGAAACGATCGACCAGATTAAAATTAAACCCGATTCGGATTTATGGACCAAAATGAAGTTACCCCAACCGGCGCGCGGATACCGGTTAAAAGAATTGTTGTTGCGTCCGGAAATGGAGGATCGTCAAATCTTGGATTTATTCCCGGAATTTCAACAATACCCGCAACCGGTTCGGGAGAATGTATGGAATGAGTTAAAATTGGCCGGTTATTTAGCCCGACAAGAAAATCAAATAAAGCAATTCCAGGAAATGGAAACAGAGCTCTTTTCGGAATATTTTACCTTCCGTTTATTACCAAAATTAAGCCAAGCAGGCCGCCAAAAATTGGCAACGATTGCTCCGCGTTCTCTGGGTCAAGCGTTACGAATTCCCGGGCTGCCTGAAGCCGATCGGATGGCATTGATTCTCTTTATGAAAAGTAAAGGAGATCCTAAAACCGGTTATGGAGAAATCATATGATATTATTGTGGTAGGCGCCGGACATGCCGGATGTGAAGCCGCGTTGGCCGCCGCTAAAATGGGTTGTTGCACCCTGTTATGCACTTTAAATTATAATAATATTGCTTTTATGCCGTGTAACCCTTCAGTCGGCGGACCGGCCAAAGGCCATCTGGTAAGAGAAATTGACGCGTTGGGGGGAATTATGGGCCGCATAATCGATCGCACTTATCTTCAAATGCGGTTGCTTAACACTCAAAAAGGACCGGCGGTATGGGCCCTTAGAGCCCAGGCCGACAAACAAGTCTATCAGTCGACTATGATTGAGATTTTGGAGCATCAGCCGAATTTGCAGGTACGCCAGTGTGAAGTCACCGAAATACTCTTTAACGATCAACAGCAAGTCACCGGGGTAAGAACCCGTACCGGATTAAAATACCTGGCTACGGCCGTAATTCTTGCTACCGGGACTTTTTTACGCGGCCGGATCTTCATGGGCAAGGTAAATTATCCTTCCGGTCCAATGGGACAATTACCGGCTGATAGTCTAGCTGATTCGTTAACAAATATGACCATTCCATTATGCCGGTTTAAAACAGGGACTCCGGCCCGGGTGCGCCGCCGATCAATAAATTTTGAGAAAACGACCCCTCAACCCGGAGGCTTTACCGAGCATGGTTTTTCGTTTTGGGAAGAATGGCGGGTAAAACCGGAATACTTGTGTTGGTTAACATATACTCAACCGGAAACCCACCGGATCATTCGCGAGCATATGCATGAGGCCGCGCTTTATACCGGAGATATTACCGGAGTTGGGCCGCGTTACTGTCCGTCCATTGAAGGAAAATTGATTCAGTTTCCGGATAAGGAACGGCATCAAGTTTTTATTGAACCGGAAGGAGCCGGTAGTGAAGAGATGTATCTGGCCGGTCTGTCCACCAGTCTTCCGGAATGGGTCCAGGAACTTTTTTTAAGGACCATACCCGGACTGGAAAACATTGAAATCATTAGACCGGGATATGCTATTGAATATGACGCAATTCCCGGCGTAGAAATAAAGCCGTCTTTGGAACTCAAGCGTTTTACCGGGCTGTTTTCAGCCGGTCAAATCAATGGCAGTTCCGGATACGAGGAAGCGGCCGCCCAGGGTTTGATGGCTGGAATTAACGCCGCCTTAAAGATTAAATGGCAGGAACCTTTGGTTTTAAAACGTTCCGAGGCTTATATCGGTGTTTTAATTGATGATTTAGTGACTAAGGAAAACAATGAACCATACCGGGTCTTAACATCGCGTTCGGAGTATCGCCTTACGTTGCGGGCGGATAATGCCGATCAACGATTAACCCCTTATGGAATTAAGTTAGGGTTAATCCCGCCGGACCAGCAGATGGTTTTTGAGTCCAAACATCAATATCTTGAAGAACTGTATCTTACTTTTAAAAGAACCATTCTTAATCCTAACGCTTATATCCGTAAAATTTTTGAAACCGCTCAAATCGCGCCGCCAAAAAATAAGTTTACCCTGGCCGAACTTTTAAAACGGCCGGAAGTAGACCTGGAAATAATCGAAAAGATTGCGCCGGACCTTCACTTTAAACGGGAGGCTGCCGTTGAAATCGCAACTAGGTTAAAGTATCAAGGATATTTAGTGAAAGAGCACGAACAAGTTCAAAAATTTACCAATTTGGAGCAAAAAAAAATTCCCGCCGATATTGATTATTATAAAATTCCTAACTTGGCTCGCGAAGCCAGGGAAAAGTTACTTAAATTCCAACCAACTTCTTTAGGACAAGCTTCCCGGATTAGCGGCATTAACCCGGCCGATTTAACCGCGCTTTTATTATACTTGGAAAGTCATCGTTCTCTAAAATCAACCTAAAGTGAAAGGTAAAGAAACATGGATTCGGTTCAAAATAAATTTTTTATGGTTTTACATGAATTCGGATATGTATTTCCCGAAACTACTTTTAATCAGTTGTATAATTTTATAACCATATTATTAGATGCCAACCGAGGGATAAATCTTACGGCGATTACCGAGTATGAGGAAGCTCTTTATAAACATTTATTAGACTCATTGCTGGTTACGAAGCTTCCGTTTTGGGAAAGCGCGGCTCGAATATTAGATGTGGGCAGTGGCGCGGGAATCCCAGCGATACCTTTAGCTTTAGTATTTCCAGATAAATTTTTTGTGTCATTGGAAGCAACCCAAAAAAAAGTTGCGTTTCAACACCAAATCGCGGCAAATTTACCGGTAAAAAACTTAATTCCGCTCTGGGGACGGGCGGAGGAATTCGGCCGACAGCCCGCATACCGTGAACATTTTGATTTGGTCCTGGCCAGAGCTGTCGCGGCCGTAAATATCTTGGCGGAACTAACCATTCCATTTGCCAAAGCGCCGGAAGGCGTTATTTGTTACTATAAAGGAGCCGAATATAAACATGAGTTACAGACCGGACGGTACGCCATCAATAAACTTGGAGGTAGAGTATCGGAAATCATTCCTTGTGAACTTCCATTATCATACGGAGTCCGTTCATTAATTGTTATTAATAAAGATCGACCGACTCCACCGGGATTTCCCCGCCGAAACGGTATTCCTCGCCAAAAACCACTTCGAGATCCTTTTCCGGAACTATAGATTGCATTGATTATCACACAATTAATTTTAGCGAGATACGGGATATTAATTGAAATGAAAACACTTTATCCGATAAATTTGACAAAATTTAAAAATCCAAGCTAGAAAATTGAAATACTCAGCAGGAAGTTTCAGGCTGATCTCGAAAACAGTAAAGAAATCTCAAATAAAAAAC